>USDI01000036.1 GCA_900553305.1 uncultured Lachnospiraceae bacterium | reverse complement strand
GCGCGATTCTCCGGCCAGAATCGAAGAAATGGTTGAGAAGGCGCAAAAAGAAGTAGAAGTGATGATGAAAGAGGAAGGTGAACAGGCAACCTTGGAGGTTGGCGTTCATGGTATTCATCCGGAACTTGTACGCTTACTTGGTAAGATGAAGTTCAGAACAAGCTATGGACAGAATGCATTGAAGCATTCCATCGAAGTAGCCCAGTTATCCGGTCTTTTAGCTGCAGAGCTTGGACTTGATATCCGTCTTGCGAAGAGAGCAGGTCTTCTGCATGACATCGGTAAAGCCGTGGATCATGAAATGGAAGGCTCCCATATTCAGCTTGGTTCTGAATTATGTAGAAAGTACAAGGAATCACCGGTTGTTATTAATGCTGTAGAATCCCATCATGGTGATGTAGAGCCTCAGTCATTGATCGCTTGTATCGTACAGGCAGCGGATACGATTTCGGCTGCAAGACCGGGTGCCCGTCGTGAGACACTGGAAACATATACGACAAGATTGAAACAATTAGAAGAAATCACCAACAATTTTAAGGGAGTAGATAAATCTTTTGCTATTCAGGCAGGTAGAGAGATTCGTGTAATGGTAGTTCCGGAACAGATTTCTGATACAGACATGGTTCTGTTAGCCAGAGATATTTCCAAGCAGATTGAAGCAGAGCTGGAATATCCGGGCCAGATCAAGGTCAATGTGATCAGAGAGTCAAGAGTAATAGACTACGCGAAGTAAGTACAACGGCAGAATTCAGAAATGGGTTCTGCCGTTCTTTTTGGAATAAAGCAGGCAGTGGTAACAGTTCAGCCATATGAAAAATCCTCTTGAATATTGGGAAAACATATAGTAAAATATTTAAAGTTGAATTGTATACAATAATCCAACGATACGACAACGGAAGGAGAATATTATGAAGTCTTACAAGGAACTCAGCATCGCAGAATTAAAAGAACTGCAGGGAGAACTGAACAAGGAATATGAAGAGGCTAAGGCTAAGGGGCTGAAACTGAATATGGCAAGAGGCCTTCCCAGTGCAGAGCAGCTTGATATGGAGGCTGACTTTTTTAATACCCTCTCCCCGGAATCTGATTTCAAGTCAGAAGCAGGGATTGATTGCAGAAACTATGGAGAACTGGTTGGTATTCATGAAGCCAGAGAGTTAATGGCTGATATGATGGAAATTTCTCCGGAAGAAGTCATCGTATTTGGAAATTCAAGTCTGAATGTAATGTATGATACCGTGGCACGTTCCATGATTCTTGGAGTCTGTGGAGCAACGCCCTGGTGTAAATTAGATAAAGTTAAATTCTTATGTCCCGTACCCGGATATGACCGTCACTTTGCGATTACCCAGCAGTTTGGGATTGAGATGATCAATATTCCGATGAGAGCAGATGGCCCGGATATGGATCTTGTGGAGCAGTATGTAAACAACGATCCTGCTGTCAAGGGAATCTGGTGTGTACCGAAGTATTCCAATCCGCAGGGTATTACTTATTCGGATGAAGTTGTAAAGCGTTTTGCCGCATTGAAGCCTGCAGCGGAAGATTTCCGTATCTTCTGGGACAATGCTTATACTATTCATCATCTGTATGATGACAAGCAGGATCAGTTATTGGAGATTTTGGACGAATGTAAGAAAGCCGGCAACCCGGATATGGTATACAAGTTCTGCTCTACCTCCAAGGTAACCTTCCCGGGAAGCGGTATTGCAGCCCTTGGCACTTCAGAAAAGAACTTGGAGTATATTAAGAGTGTAATCACTATTCAGACCATTGGACATGACAAATTAAACCAGCTTCGTCATGTGCGTTACTTTAAGAATATTGATGGCATGAAGGAACATATGAGAAAGCATGCAGCCATTATCCGTCCCAAGTTTGAATATCTGATCGGAGCACTGGATGAAGAACTGGGAGGGCTTGAGATCGGCGAATGGACAAGACCCATTGGCGGATATTTTGTATCCTTTGATTCAATGAATGGCTGTGCCAGGGAAATCGTAGCAAAATGCAAAGAAGCAGGAGTTGTACTTACCGGTGCAGGCTCTGCTTATCCATATAAGAAGGATCCGGATGACAAGAACATCCGTCTGGCCCCGACCTTCCCTCCGTTAGAGGATTTAAAGAAAGCAGCAGAGGTATTTATTCTCTGTGTGAAGCTTGTCAGTGTAAATAAGTTGTTAAGTGAAAAAGAGGCATAAAACAGCATAGGCTAGGAGTTCATTATGGAAGAAATTAAACGGATCTCCAGAGATCTGGTGGCGCATGGAGCCATTATTGATTATTATCAGGATACAATGCAGATTCCGAACGGACATATTGCCAAGTGGGACTTTATCAAGCATAAAGGAGCCGCTGCGGTAGTGCCTGTGGACGATCAGGGACGGATTATCATGGTCCGTCAGTATCGGAATGCATTGGAGCGGTATACGCTGGAAATTCCGGCAGGAGGACTGCAGACAGCGCAGGAGCCGACTAGGGATGCGGCAGCGCGGGAACTGCAGGAAGAGACCGGATATCATTCCGATGATCTGGAACTGCTGCTCTCGATTTATACCACGGTGGCGTTCTGTAATGAGAAGATCGATATTTATCTGGCAAAGAATCTAAAGCCGGGCAGACAGCATCTGGACGAGGATGAGTATGTGCAGTATGAAGCTTATACGGTAGAAGAGTTGATGGATAAGGTCTTCCGGTGCGAGATTCAGGACTCGAAGACGGTGGCTGCTATTCTTGCTTATAACGAATACCGGAGAAAACAGGAGCATAATTAACAACATGACAACTTAACGCATACCACCTCTTTTCCTTTCATATACATGGAAGGACAAGGAGGATGGCGATGCGTAAATACCGGCTTTTATTCATTGGATCATTACTTTTGGGAATCATGGTGATCGTGCTTACGGGAAATTGCTTTTTGTTTGAGGATGGACTTCTTGGTTCAGAAACTATTGAGCGGCTGCGAAGCATGGACATTCAGGGTTCTCATTTTTTTATGTATCTTCTGGTACGTCATCTGGCTATTGCAGGAATCCTGCTTCTTCTGTCCAATACGATGTATGGACGGTTTGCAGTGAAATGCTTTATTCTCTGGCAGGGCATGTTGTTTGGCATGTATGCAGCGGCGGCCTGCCTGCAGTATCAGCTCCGTGGCGCATTATTTGTCTTGGGAAGCCTGTTTCCGCACCAGTTCGTGCTGCTCCCGTCCTATGTGCTGCTTCTATACTGGTGTCTCAATGAGCAGTATATCCGGAGGAGAAAACCGTGGCTCCTTTTATGGATTTTTACAGGGATTGCCATTGGATGTCTGCTTGAAAGTTATGTAAACCCAATTCTGATAAAAGATATTTTACAATTATTTTAAAAGAAATTTTTACAAGATGTAGTATTAACATAATTTACCTTTTCCGATATGTGGTATTTTTTATGGTAAACCAGTTAAAAACGCCGTAAAATGGGCAAAAATACATTTGCTTTTCTGAAAAAATATGATTATAATGAAAAGCACATGATGTTTATGTAAACGAAATTATTCATCGAGGGGTTACCGTTTTGGCAGTTGAAGAGCAGATTCAGGCATTCATAGATTATTTACATAATGTGAAGCATACCTCTGAGAATACAGAGCTTTCCTATCACCGTGATCTGAACAAGGTGAAGGCATATTTGGAGGAACAGGGCATTACCGACATTAAGAAGGTGACATCCACAACACTCAATTCTTATGTGCTTTATATGGAGAAGAATAAGTTCTCGGCAGCAACCATTTCCAGAAATATTGCTTCCTTAAAGGCATTCTACCACTATCTTTATCGTGAGGGCATGGTGAGCGAGGATGCGGCAGAGCAGCTTCATGCGCCGAAGATTGAGAAGAAGATGCCGGAAATTCTTTCTATGGATGAGGTGGTACGTCTCTTAGAACAGCCTTCCGGGGATACGCCCAAGGAAATCCGTGATAAGGCGATGTTAGAGCTTTTATATGCAACGGGAATCCGTGTGACGGAGCTGATTACTTTAAAGACCGCAGATGTGAATTTACAGATGGGCTTTATTGTCTGCAAGGATGCAAATAAAGAGCGTGTCATTCCTTTCGGTAATGCAGCCAAGAGTGCACTCATCCGGTATCTGGAGGGAACGAGAGCAGCGATGATCAGTGATCCGGATTCGGAATACCTGTTTGCCAACTGTTCCGGTCAGCCCATGAGCCGACAGGGCTTTTGGAAGCTGATTAAGTATTACGCCAAGAAAGCAGGAATCGTAGAGGACATTACCCCGCATACCCTGCGCCATTCCTTTGCGGCACACCTTGTTGAGAATGGGGCGGATCTGCGAAGTGTACAGGAAATGTTGGGACATTCGGATATTTCAACGACACAGATTTATGCACAGATGAATCACAGCCGGATCAAAGAGGTTTATGCCAAAGCGCATCCGAGACATTGAAGTATAAACCTGATAAAAACACAGAAAATGTAATAAATAGAAAAATAAGGAGCTTCCCACATCATTCGATGCAGGAGAGCTCCTTTTCTGATTCCTTAATTTTATTTTAGCAACAGGTATCTGCAATGTCATAAATGAGTCTTCGGGAATCTTCCCATCCAAGACAGGGATCGGTAATGGACTTTCCATAAACTCCTTCGCCGATCTTCTGGCATCCTTCTTCAATATAACTCTCAATCATGACACCTTTTACCAGCTTATGAATATCAGAGCTTAACTTACGGCTGTGCATAACTTCCTTTACGATACGGATCTGCTGCTCGAATTTCTTGCCGGAGTTGTTATGATTGGTATCAATAATGGCTGCCGGGTTCTTAAGATCACGGGCCTGATAAAGGTTCAGTAAAAGATTTAAGTCCTCGTAGTGGTAGTTCGGGGTGCATTCCCCGTGCTTGTTGGTCGCACCGCGCAGAACGGTGTGTGCAAGCTCATTTCCGTTGGTCTTCACTTCATAGCCACGATAGATGAAAGAGTGAGGATGCTGGGAAGCATATACGGAATTGAGCATAACGGTCAGGTTTCCGCTTGTGGGGTTCTTCATTCCTGCGGGGGTATCAAATCCACTTACGACAATACGGTGCTGCTGATCTTCTACGGAACGGGCACCGATGGCAACGTAGGAAAGAAGATCGGAGACATAGCCCCAGTTTTCCGGATAAAGCATTTCGTCGGCTGCGGTCAATCCGGATTCCTCGACAGCACGGATGTGCATCTTTCTCATGGCGATAAGACCTGTCAGAAAATCCGGCTTCTGTTCGGGATTCGGCTGATGTACGATTCCCTTGTAGCCTTCGCCTGTGGTACGCGGCTTATTGGTGTAAATACGCGGAATCAGGATCAGACGATCCCTGACATCCTCATTGATACGGGCCAGGCGGCTTACATAATCGCATACGGAATCCTCATTATCTGCGGAACAGGGGCCGATAATGACTAAAAATTTATCACTTTCACCGGTGAGTACCTTGCGGATTTCCTCATCCCGTTTCTCTTTCAGTTCGGTGAGATGGGAAGGAAATGGAAATTCTTTACGGATTTCATCCGGCGTTGGTAATTTACGAATGTATTCGAATGACATAAAACTACTCCTCCTTGGTATAGATACAGAAACTATTCAGAACCGCATTCGTAAAACCGCTGTTTCACAGCGTAGTTTACTCATGTGGTTACTTCGCCATATAAATTTGCTATTCTGCCTGGATGCAAGCATCCGCAGAAAACAAATTTGCATGGCTCTGAATAGTTATCAAATACAGTTGCATTATAACCGGAAAAAGTGTAAAATTGCAAGAGGTTCGTGTTATTATGCAAAAGATTTATCATACAAGAGAAAGGACGAGATCGTTATGGCATTGAGCAAGAAGCCGGTGACCGGCATGAAGGATATTCTGCCCGAGGAAATGGTGATTCGGGATTATGTAATCGGAGTGATTAAGGAGACTTACGGAAAGTTCGGTTTTACCCCGATTGAAACTCCCTGTGTGGAGAACATCGAAAATCTGACCAACAAGCAGGGCGGAGAGAATGAGAAGCTGATTTTTAAGATCTTAAAAAGAGGCGAGAAGTTAAAACTCGAAACGGCACAGAATGAACAGGACCTTGTTGATGGGGGCCTGCGTTATGACTTAACCGTTCCCCTGGTCCGGTATTACTCCAATCATGCCAACGAACTGCCCAGTCCTTTTAAAGCACTTCAGATGGGAAATGTATGGCGTGCGGATCGTCCGCAGAGAGGCCGCTACCGTCAGTTTATGCAGTGTGATATTGATATTTTGGGAGAGCCGTCAAACCTTGCCGAAATTGAACTGATTCTGGCAACCACAACGACTCTTGGAAAACTTGGATTTAAGAATTTCCAGATCCGGATTAACGAAAGAAGAATCCTGAAGGCGATGGCTGCTTACAGTGGGTTCCCGGAGGAATCCTATGACAGCGTATTCATTACCTTGGATAAGATGGACAAGATCGGACTTGACGGTGTCAGGGAAGAACTTTTAGAGAACGGATTTTCCGAAGAAGCAGTAGAACGTTACTTAAGTCTTTTCAAGAATATGGAGCAGGCTGAAAACGGGTTACAGTACCTTGCAGATACACTGGGTGACTTCCTAGAGGAAGGGGTAAAGCAGAGCCTTTCCGAGATCATTGAGAGTGTAACGGCAACGAAGGAAGCAGAGTTTGAAATGGTATTTGATCCGACACTGGTACGTGGTATGTCTTATTACACCGGAACGATTTTTGAAATTGCAATGCCGGAATTCGGTGGAAGCTGCGGCGGCGGTGGAAGATATGACAAGATGGTTGGAAAATTTACCGGAAATGACGTTCCGGCATGTGGATTTTCCATCGGATTTGAACGTATCATTCTGCTTTTGATGGAGAGTGGCTTTAAGGTGCCGGGCGCGCCTGAGAGAACCGCTTATTTACTGGAGAAGGGACTTCCTTCCGACCGGCTTTGTGAAGTTATTGCAAAGGCTCAGGAGGAGCGTAAGAACGGTAAACAGATTCTTGTTGTCCGGATGAATAAGAATAAGAAGTTCCAGAAGGAACAGCTTGCCAGGGATGGCTATACAGAAATTAAGGAATTTTATAAAAATCCGATTCAGTAAAGAATTTTGACCAAAATAAAATCCATTCAGTAAGAGCAGGATCCTTTACTGAATGGATTTTTGTTGCCATGCATACTCAAAAATGATATTAATGCACTAGAAAGAATTCAATGACAAAAACGACAACACAGCAGATAATGGATACCGGGAAAAGACCGGCGCCACACAGGGCAGCCACGATACCTGCAGCGAGGGCTAAGGCGCCTGCAGCAGGGGACTGGGTTGCATCTACGATGGCAGGAAATGTCATTACGGCAAGTGTTACATATGGAACATAGTAAAGGAACGACTGCAGAAACTGACTTTTAATCTGTTTACGGATCAGTGTCAGTGGCAGTACACGGATACAGAAAGAAACAAGTGCCATAATGGCAATGTAAATATATATATTATGATTCATCATCAGGATCCTCCAGATTCTTTTTTACAGGGTGAAGCAGTGCAATTACCGATGAAATGACGATCGTAAGCAGGATGGTCTTATTACCGCTGCTGATTTTGTCAAAGCATGGAAGCCGGTTAAACAGGTAGCTCGCAAGGAAGCTGATGAGGATCGCGACGGTAACCGGTGATTCCCGGTAAAATACAGGAAGCTTGTCCTTAAAGGTTTTCTTTATGGAAGATAAAGAAATCATATTCCTGATTTCAGTACGGACCGGAGGAATGATAATGGCGATAAACATTCCGTAAAGAGCAACGCTTAAGGCACTGACAACACGGAACGGAAGGATATTACCGGCAATAACACCGAGGGCAGTCCCGATGGACCATCCGGGAATGGCTAGGCACATGGCACCGTAGGTATAAAAGGGATTGATCATTCCTGGACGGGCAATGGTAATTCCAAACAGTTCATCGGTAACATCGTATCCAAGGAGCAGGCGGTGTCCGATTCCGGTATCCGGAGAGAAACGCTGACTTAATGCACAGCTCATAAGCAGATACCGGGCATTCGTAATCAGTGTCATAATGGCAACCTCAAAATAGGTCGCATTCGCTGCGATTAAGGTAAAGATGGCATATTCTCCAGCAGATGCGTTGGTCAACAGGCTGGCTAAGAATCCCTGAAAGGCATTCAGGCCGGCGTTGCGGGCAACGATGCCAAGGGAAAAGGACACGGCGAAGTAGCCAAGTCCGATCGGAAGACCGTCACGCATTCCTTCCATAAAAACTTTTTTTGTTGTTGTGTTCATGATGTATGTTATCCTTTGCTTATTGATTCCGTTTACTGTTATATCACGGTTTGAGAGTTTACGCAAAGACTTTCTTTAAAGGGATTCTGAATCGTTAAAGGGATTTTAAGGAGATAAGATGCAGTACGATCAGCTGATTTCAGATTTAGAAAAATTATTGAAAGAAAACTCAAGGTGTATCATCGGAATTGACGGCCGGTGTGCAGGCGGGAAGACCACGCTTTCCAATCTGCTTGCCGGGCAGTTCCCTGCAAGGGTCTTTCATATGGATGATTTTTATCTTCCGGTAGAACAAAGAGTGGCAGGGTGGGAAAAGATCCCCTGTGCCAATATGGATTTTGGACGGATGATCAAAACGGTATTGCAGCCTGCGAAAAAGGGAGAGGCGGTACAATATGAGGCCTATAGCTGCCGGAAAAAGCGGCTGCTGCCTCCGGTAGAGCTTACGGGTCAGCCACTCACCATTGTAGAAGGCAGCTATTCGCATTATCCGGAGCTTTTGCCGTTTTATGATCTGACCGTATTTCTGACATGCCGCAGGGAAACACAGAAGGAGCGGCTGATCGAGAGGGAAGGCGAGAGATATCCGAATTATGAGAGGCTCTGGATCCCGTTGGAGGAAGGGTATTACCGGAAGTATCATGTAGGGGAGAGGGTTGATTACCGGATTGCAACGGATGAACCGTAATTGAAGTGTGGCAGATTTTATGAATACATGCTATAATATTTATCCTGAATAGACAAATGCGAAGAGGTAAAATAATGAAAATTACATCCATATTTGAAAAAGAAGAAATTACCGTATCGTTTGAGGTATTTCCACCGAAAACAACCACAAACTATGAAGCGGTGGAAAAGGCAGCGCTCGGTGTGGCAGCCTTAAAGCCGAGCTACATGAGTGTGACCTATGGAGCAGGTGGAAGCACCAGAGGATATACCATTAAAATTGCAGAGAAAATCCAGCAGGAACAGCAGGTGACAACGATTGCCCATCTGACCTGTGTCGGAGCTACAAAGGCAGATATTCACGTAGCACTTGGTCAGATGAAGGAAGCCGGCATTGAGAACATTCTGGCGCTTCGCGGAGACCGGCCGAAGGACTTTGAGGGAGATCCTTATGTGGATTATCATCATGCCTCCGAGCTTGTGGAAACGATCCGGGAATATGGAGATTTCTGTGTGGGTGGAGCGTGTTATCCGGAAGGACACCCTGATGCTGCAACGAAGAAGGAAGACATTTTAAACCTTAAGAAGAAGGTGGATGCAGGGTGTGAGTTCCTGACGACTCAGATGTTTTTTGATAACAATATTTTTTATAATTTCTTATATAAAGCACGGGAAGCCGGAATTCTGGTTCCGGTCATTCCTGGAATCATGCCGATCACAAGAGCCAATCAGGTTGCCAATGCAGTACGGCTTTCCGGATGTAATGTACCGGAGAGGTTCCGCAGTATTGTTGACTGTTTTGGAGACAATCCGGCGGCGATGCAGCAGGCTGGCATTGCCTATGCAACCGATCAGATCATTGATCTGATTGCAAACGGTGTGAACCATATTCATGTATATTCCATGAATAAGCCGGAAGTGGCAAAGGGAATCTGCGACAATTTATCTGCAATTATTCACTGAATAGTTACGATGTGTAACTATTCAGAGCCTATGTCATTTAGTACTGATTATGGTAACGATAGATGAGGAATGATTGCATATAGAATGGATACCTGGAGTTTATTCCGAAGAGCCACACAATAAAGGAGAGCAGGAATGCCACAGTCACAGATCACAGAAGAGGAAATTAAACAATCAGAGGTTCTGCGTTATCTGGGATACCGGGGGCAGAAAGCCGATGAGACCATCATGGAGCAGATCAGGGAGTGCATCCGTGAGACGCTTAAGGTCATCCAGCCGCGGTTTGTTTATCGGCGTTTTCCACTTACCTTTCTGGAAGAAGATACGATGGAGGCAGGCGGGCTTGTGCTGAAGAGCCGGAACCTTTCTACGAATCTGAGAGGCTGCCGGGAGGTTATTTACTTCGCAGCAACACTGGGAAATGGTGTGGACCGGCTGATGACACGCTTTGGCAGGCTGAATATTACAAAGGCTGCTATTTTGCAGGCGGTAGGAGCAGCGGTAATGGAAGCTTATTGTGATCAGTGTCAGAGAGGCTTTGAAGAGAAGCTGCAGGAAGAACACCTTTTTTTACGACCGCGTTTCAGTCCAGGATACGGAGATCTGCCGCTTGCCATACAGGGGAGATTCTTAGATACCATTGAGGCAACGAAGCGAGCCGGAATTTATTTATCTGAGGGAGACATCATGCTTCCTGAAAAGTCGGTTACTGCCATTATGGGTGTGAGTGAAGTCAACAGCCATTGCCGCATCGA
The DNA here is from genome assembly GCA_900553305.1 of uncultured Lachnospiraceae bacterium. Lineage (GTDB taxonomy): Bacteria > Bacillota > Clostridia > Lachnospirales > Lachnospiraceae > Suilimivivens. The sequence continues at coordinate 4,222 of USDI01000036.1, read as the reverse complement.
AGGGTGTGAGGCCTGTGCGAATATCACATGTGCCTACCGGAGAAATACATAGAAGGTTATGGATTAAAAAAGATTTAGATAGAAAAAAGATATAGATAGAAAAAAGATATAGATAAAAAGAATTTTTGACAGCAGGAAAAGATAGTAAAAACAGGTAACCGGGAGAGAAATGCAGCCATGGATCATGATTCAGACAGGAATGGTTACCGGATAGGAAGATAAGAATGAATATCAGAGAAGAACTTGGAAAACGAATGATCTTTTTTGACGGAGGATTAGGATCCCTCCTTCAGGCAAGGGGATTAAGGCCGGGAGAACTTCCGGAAACATGGAATTTAAGCAAGCCGGAGGAACTGCTTGCGATTCATAAGGAATACCTTGAAGCCGGGGCTGATATCATTCTTGCCAATACCTTCGGGGCCAACCGCTTTAAATATGATAATCTGCAGGAGATCGTGGAAGCGGCGGTGAAGAATGCAAAGAAGGCAGTAGCAGAATGTGGACGAAACGCCTATGTGGCACTTGATTTAGGACCGACCGGCAAGCTGTTAAAGCCCATGGGAACGCTTGATTTTGAAGAAGCTGTATCGGTATATGCAGAAGTGGTTAAGATTGGTGCAGCTGCCGGGGCGGATCTGATTCTGATTGAAACCATGAGTGATACCTATGAGTTAAAGGCAGCCGTTCTTGCAGCCAAAGAGAATTCCGATCTTCCGGTTGTTGCAACGGTGGTTTTCGATGAAAGCCATAAGATGTTAACCGGAGCCTCTCCGGAGGTTGTGGTAGCCATGTTAGAAGGTCTCCGGGTAGATGCGCTTGGCATGAACTGTGGACTCGGTCCAAAGCAGATGAAACCGATTTTTGAAAAGATGGCGAAGCTTTCTTCCCTGCCTTTGGTGATTACACCGAATGCCGGACTTCCGAGGACGGAAAACGGTAAGACGGTATATGATGTCGATCCGGAAGAATTTGCCACCGATGTGGAAGAAATTATCCGCATGGGTGCATGGATGGCAGGGGGATGCTGCGGTACGACACCGGCGCACATCAAGGCCTTGACGGAACGGTGTAGGGACATCGTACCAAAGCCCCTTGTAGAAAAGAAAGCAACGATTGTCACCTCTTATTCGATGGCAGTGGAGCTTGGCAAGAAACCGATGATTATCGGAGAACGGATCAATCCGACCGGAAAGTCAAAGTTTAAGCAGGCACTCCGTGATCAGAATATGGAATACATTCTCGAAGAGGGCGTGAAGCAGGCGGATTCCGGGGCACATATTCTGGATGTGAATGTGGGACTTCCGGAAATTGATGAAGTTGCCATGATGAAGCGGACGGTTTATGAATTACAGAGTATTCTGCCGCTTCCGTTACAGATTGATACCACGAACGTGGAGGCCATGGAACAGGCTCTGCGGATTTATAATGGAAAGCCGATGATCAATTCCGTAAACGGAAAAGAAGAGGTGATGCGGGCGATTTTTCCATTGGTACAGAAGTACGGTGGAACCGTTGTCGGACTGACATTGGATGAAGAGGGCATTCCCAATACCTCCGAAGGGAGACTTGCCATTGCAGAGAAGATTTACCGTACGGCCGAGGAATATGGAATCAAGCGGAAGGACATCGTCATTGATGCTCTCACCATGACGATGAGTACGGATGATTCTTCTGCCAAAACAACCCTGGATACCGTACGAGGCATTAAGGCACAGGGAGGCAGAACCGTCCTTGGTGTTTCGAATATTTCCTTCGGACTTCCACAGCGTGAAATCATCAATGCTGCCTTTTTCTCGATGGCAATGGATGCCGGACTGTCTGCCGGAATCATCAATCCGAATGCAGCCCTGATGCGTCAGGCATATGATACCTATTGTGTCCTTGGCGGTTTCGACAGCCAGTGCAGGGACTATATTGAGAAGTATGCAGCCATGCAGATTAAAGTCGTAAGTGATGTGGCAGGTGGCACAGGCACAGGTGGTGCAGCAGGTGCTGCCGCAACGGCAGAAAAAGGCGTCATCAGCCTGAAGGACTGCATCGTCAAGGGCTTAAAGGAGCCGGCATTCCGGGCAACGAAGGAGCTGTTAGAGGATGACGGAACCGGTAGACCAAAGAAGGGAACCATGGAAATCATCAATGAAGATCTGGTTCCGGCACTGGACCTTGTCGGACAGGGCTTTGAAAAGGGAACGATGTTCCTGCCACAGCTATTGATGAGTGCAGAGGCGGCGAAAGCCGGATTTGAAGCCATTAAGGAATATGTTGCAGGTCAGGGCGTTACGCAGGAGAAGAAGGGGACGATCGTCATTGCGACCGTAAAGGGCGATATTCACGACATTGGAAAGAACATTGTAAAGGTTCTGCTTGAAAACTACGGCTATGACGTGATTGATCTCGGAAAAGATGTTCCACCGGAAACGGTCGTGGAAGCGGTGAAGGAAAGTCATGCTCCGTTAGTCGGATTAAGCGCATTAATGACCACAACCGTAGAAAGCATGGAAGAGACGATCAGACAGCTTCGCAGGGAAGTACCGGAATGCAGAGTAATGGTCGGAGGTGCGGTACTGACACAGGAATATGCGGATATGATCGGTGCTGATTTCTATGGAAAGGATGCCATGCAGTCCGTGTATTACGCGGAGCGGTTATTTGCAGAATTAAATGTATAAAAATAAATGAGGTGTTTACAGATGAAAAGATGGGCGAGGGCATTATATCAGCCGGGAATTCCACTCGGACAGGATGGAAAACGTGTTACGGGAAGTAAGGAACATATTGCACTTTCTAAAGAAGCAGCAAAGGAAGGCATGGTTCTTGTGAAGAATGAAAATAAGGTTCTTCCACTTGCAAAAGGAACCAGGGTTGCGTTATTCGGGAAGGGAACCTTCGATTATGTAAAAGGAGGTGGTGGAAGCGGTGATGTTACCTGTGAGTATATAAGGACGTTGTATGATGGATTAAAGAATAAGGCTGACAAAGTGAGCATATTTGAAGAGCTTTGCGACTTTTACCGTGAGGATATCAAAAAACAGTATCAGAATGGAGCAGTGCCGGGAATGACCATAGAGCCCCAGATTCCCGGAGAGCTTATAAAGAGAGCAGAATCTTATACCGATACGGCAATTATCAGTATCTGTCGCTTCTCGGGAGAAGGCTGGGACAGGACAGCATATATTGATCCGGAGAATAAGGCAATCTGTGATTTTGAGGTCGAAATGACCAAAAGGGCTGCCGGCATTTTTTCAAACGGAGATTTCTGTCTGTCGGATGGGGAACAGCAGATGGTTGATCTTGTAAAGGAACATTTTGATAAGGTTATTGTCGTGATGAATGTAGGAGGTATGGTAGATACCTCCTGGTTTGCGGATGATGACCTTATTTCTTCCGTATTGTTTGCTTTTCAGGGCGGCATGGAAGGAGGAACTGCAGCAGCGGAACTTCTGCTGGGAGAAGGGAATCCCTCCGGTAAGCTTTCTGATACCTTCGCAAAGACACTTCAGGATTATCCTTCCACGGAGGGCTTCCATGAATCCAGGGATTATGTGGATTATGTGGAGGATATTTATGTCGGTTATCGTTACTTTGAAACCATTCCGGGTGCACGGAAAAAGGTAAATTATCCATTTGGTTTCGGACTTTCCTATACGACCTTTGAGGTGAAGCCATTGGAAGCAGGAGAGAACCATGGTAATATTCAGGTCCGGGTACAGGTAACGAATACCGGAAGCTGTGCCGGAAAAGAAGTGGTTCAGATATATGTCGGCAAACCGCAGGGAAAGCTGGGTAAACCGGATAAGGAGCTTGTTGCGTTTGAAAAGACACGACTCCTTCAGACGGGAGAATCACAGCTCTTACTGTTACAGTGGAAGGTCAGCGATATGGCATCTTTTGACGACCTTGGTAAGGTTAGGAAGGCTGCCTATGTTCTGGAAAAAGGCACTTATGTCATTTATGCCGGAACTTCAGTACGGGATGTAGAGAAGCTTTCTTATAGCTATGTGTTGGATGAAGATGTCATTACGGAACAACTGACAACGAAGCTGGCACCGACTTCCCTTAAGAAAAGAATGCTGGCAGATGGCACCTTTGAAGAACTTCCTTTGATGCAGGCCAATGATCCGAACGCATCTGAAATCGGCAAATTAAAAGATGAACAGACGGATGGATTTACAATTAAATCAGAATCCCAGCGTACGCTCATGCGCGCTGCGGGTGAGCTGAC
>USDI01000035.1 GCA_900553305.1 uncultured Lachnospiraceae bacterium | reverse complement strand
AAATTATTGACCGATATCATCCGAAAATCCTGTATTTTGACTGGTGGATCCAGCACAGTGCCTGCAAGCCTTATTTGAAAAAGCTGGCAGCATATTATTATAACCGGGCACAGGAATGGGGAGAGCAGGTGGTTATTAATTATAAACATGATGCTTTTCAGTTCGGAACAGCGGTACCGGATGTGGAAAGAGGACAGTTTGCAGATGTGAAGCCTTATTTCTGGCAGACGGATACAGCAATTGCGTTAAACTCCTGGTGCTATACAGAAAATAACCAGTTCCGCCCGGCAGCAGATATTCTGTGTGATCTTGTGGATATTGTCAGTAAGAACGGGTGTCTGCTGCTTAATGTAGGACCCAAAGCAGATGGAACGATTTCCCGGGAAGACCGTGAAATCTTACTAAAGATTGGGGATTGGATGAAAGTAAACGGTGAAGCCATCTATGAAACCAAAGTATGGAGAAAATATGGAGAGGGTCCCACAAAGATTGTAGAGGGACAGTTCTCAGACGGAATCAAAAAGAATTTTACCTCTGAGGATTTCCGGTTTACGACATCCGGGGGAAAGCTTTATGCGATTGCCTTAAAGTGCAGTAATAATGGAGAGTATTGCATCCGTTCTCTTGGCGAACAGGATGCCTCCAGGCAGGCTAATTTCCATGGTATTATAAAAAATGTGGAAACGCTGGGAGCAACAGAAAAGACAGAGTGGAGAAGAGACGGGCAGGGATTGCATATTAAGAGCGGGCTTGTAAGTGATAGTCCGGTTGTATTTAGAATTGATGTTGACTAATGAATCCGACAGCCATGAGTCATGGTGATATTTTCTACTTAGGAATCAGAATGCTCATCCTTTAAAATATGTGCAATTTCCCTGGCTTCCTTATGAAGGTCATGCAGGTCATCCTGTATGGCCTTTTCTTCTTCAAGGATTTCCGGATGCTCTTCGAGCTCCTGCTTAATGAACATCAACAGGAAGCTTACAAGCAACAGCAGGCAGGAGACCCATATGGTATGCAGTCCCCAAAGTGCGATGAAGCGGCTGCCAAGCCCGGCACCGAGTGCGAACAGGAGGATGACACCGAAATAATGGGAAGCCTTATACAAGGTTTCTTTGTTATGGGTCCTGCGATATGCACACAGGGATTCCATGCCGCTGCGGATATTACCGATACACATGGTACTGGCAAAGGCAAAGCTGTTGACCTTGCGGAATGCCTGTACCTGCATGGCGCAGGAAAAGGAAACCATCGCATTGGCGATCAGATTAAACTGATCCGGTAGGAATCCGACCAGAAACAGCAGCAAAATCTCTATCATGAGAACCAACTGTCTCCAGTGAATCCGCTGTGCCTTCTGAAAGTGCTGCCGGATCAGCTCCGCTGCAGCAACGCCGAGCGCAAAGAAAAGAACCGGCACCAGATAATGGAGCATGGAATGAAAATCTCCTGTGAAAATATGCTGGCTCAATAAAACAATATTGCCGGTCTGGGCGTTGGCGAAGACCTTGCCGCGGGAAATATAGGTGTAGGCATCCTGAAGCCCGCCGGATATGGATAGAAACGCGGCAGTTACAAAGGCCTCGGACATTTGTTTGTGTGATTTGGGTGTTCTATGGAATTTCATCATCTGTTATCTGCCCTTCCTTCCGGTAAAAATTTACCGCACTGATTGTATCACTTTTATTCTGAGGAATAAAGGGGTGAATCTGTTTTCAGAGTGAACGAATTCTTGTGAAAATCAATCAACCCTTCCTTACGCATTTTGCCAAGCTCCTTCGAAAGTGCACTCCGGTCGAGATTCAGGTAGTCGGCCATCTGCTGTCGGTCGAAGGGAACCTGAAAGGTTTTGCTTCCGTTTTTGACAGAAAGATTCGAAAAGTAGGTAAACAGCCGCTCCCGGATGGTTTTGGCACTGGTGCAGAAGATCCGGTTGGACAGAACCAGATTTTTCTGTGCAAAAATGAGCAAAAGATTATGCATGATCTTGGAGTACCAGGTCTTGCCAAGGTGTTGTTCGTTTAAAAGGATATCCGTATTCACGAACGCAATTTCACTGTCCTCGGAGGTGATGGCATCCACCATCATCGGCTCATGACAGAGCGCATAGGTTTCTGCAAAGGCATGTCCTTCAGGAACATGGGAAAGAATGCTTTTGTTTCCCCAAAGATCAATGCTCTCGATATGGACACAGCCGCATAAAACGATTCCAATTTCATGGATGATATCGCCGGTCTGAAAAATCGGTGTATTCTTTTCATAAGAAGCAGTCCGAAGAAAAGGAAGACGGTTCATATCTTCGAATTCTTCTTCCGTTAAATTTTGAAAAATAAAAGTTTCAAAAAGCTTCATAATTCCTCCGTTTGTGGTTATAACCACATATTTGTCACTGTTATTGTACTATAATGCAGGCATAACGACAAGAAAGGAAGGAATCAGAAATGATCAGAAAAATAATTCAGATTGATGAAGAACTTTGTAATGGCTGTGGAGCATGTGCCAATGCCTGCCACGAAGGAGCCATTCAAATGATAGACGGAAAGGCGAAGCTGATCCGTGATGACTATTGTGACGGACTGGGAAACTGTCTGCCGGCATGTCCGACCGGAGCAATTACCTTTGTGGAACGTGAAGCAGCGGCTTATGACGAAAAGGCAGTAGAGGAGCATCAGAAGAGGCTGGCAGCACAAAAGCGGGCGGCTTCCGAACGGCCGGTATTTCAGGGGTGCCCGGGATCACGGATGCGCACGATGGCACAGGAGAATCCGGCAGACGGGAAGGAAACGGCAGGTGGAGCATCGGGTCGCGTAAGCTCCCGCCTCGGACAGTGGCCGTGCCAGATTAAGCTTGTTCCCGTGAATGCACCGTATTTTAACGGAGCAAAGCTCTTAATTGTAGCAGACTGTACGGCGTATGCCTATGCCAATATGCATGAAGAGTTCATGAAGGGAAAAATTACCATTATTGGCTGCCCGAAGCTGGATGATGTTGACTACAGTGAGAAGTTACAGCAGATCATTGAGCTTAACGAAATTCAGAGCGTTACGGTTGTGCGCATGGAGGTTCCCTGTTGTGGTGGACTGGAGCATGCAGCAGTGACAGCGCTTAAAAACAGTGGTAAATTTATTCCATGGCAGGTCGTTACGATTTCCATTGATGGAAAAATTCTTGACTAAACCGGAAAAGAAACAGACAATGGAATAAAATCTGTCGGCATGGAAAAAGTACAAAGGATACTACAAATTAAAATACAAAAGAAAAAGATAAAGAAGGAGGCTTATCATGAATGGAATGAAAAATATCAGCAAAGCAGAGGTTATGACTTTAAAGGAGCAGGTTGCTTATCAGGAGGGACAGGTGGTCAGCAAGACCCTGGCACAGAATGATGCGGTCAGCGTAACCTTATTTGCATTTGACAAGGGAGAAGAAATCAGCACACACGAATCCGGCGGTGACGCATTTGTGACCTGTCTGGATGGTGTTGGTAAGATTACCATTGATGGCACAGCATATGAACTGCACGAGGGAGAATCCATCATAATGCCCGCAAAGCATCCTCATGCGGTATTTGGTCAGGAACAGTTCAAGATGCTGCTGGTTGTAATCTTCTAACGATGGTATTTTCAAAGAAAAAAGAAATTAGAAAGCCGCCTGGATTACATTTGACTGTAATCGGGCGGCTTTAACTTTGGAAGAAATTCCGGATTTCTCGCAGGCACAGAAGTAACCGCTGAAGCTGAAATGAATGCCGGCAAAAAAGCAGTCCCAGATATAACCGCGCAGATACTGACCGCCTGCAAGGATCGCATCGCCATCCGAAGTAAACAGGGAAACAACCGGTTCTGCGATAAACTGGATCAGAATAGAAATCACAATTCCGAATCCGGCAGCCAGATAAATCGCATAGCGGAGCGTCTGTTTGGCACGTTCCGGCTTGTCGGCACCGATATTCTGCGCGCCGAGGGCAGAAACGGTAGAAAGCATCGAGGATGGTACAAGGAACAGGAAGCTGATGATTTTCTCTACGATACCAACGGCAGCAGCATCGGTGAGTCCGCGCTGGTTGGCAATAATCGTGATAAGAATAAAGGCAACCTGGATCAGTCCGTCCTGCATTGCAATCGGAACACCGATTTTCAGAATCCGTCCCATGATCGGGGACTGCGGTTTGAAGTCTGGCCGGTGCAGGGAAAGGCCATGCTCCTTTTTTATAAGAAAAATAAGGGCAACAGCGACACTGACCGTCTGGGAAAGCGTCGTGCCAAGAGCTGCTCCGGCAGGCCCTAAATGGAGGGCTCCCATAAAGATATAATCCAGAATAATATTCATAACACAGGCAATGGCGATGAAATACATAGGACTTTTGGAGTCACCCATACCGCGCAGAATGGAACTGATGATGTTATATGCGGTGATAAAAGGAATTCCGATAAAGCAGATCGTGAGATAGGCAATCGTTCCGTTTACCGCCTCAGATGGAGTGGACATGATGGATACGACCGGCTTTACCAGCACAAGCAGTACAACCGTTAGTACAAGGGAAAGCAGCAGGAACAGGGTTACGGTATTTCCGATATCAGAGGCTGCTTCCTTCCGGTTATTGGCACCGGTCGCCTGTCCGATACTGACAGTCGCTCCCATCGCAAGTCCGACGATCATAACGGTGAGCATATGCATGACCTGGGAGCCGATGGAAACGGCGGTGGTACTTGCCACGCCCTCAAACTGCCCGATGATGAATAAATCGGCCATTCCGTATAAGGTCTGCAAAAAATAAGAAAATAAATAAGGCAGAGAGAAAATCAGGATATTTTTGAAAACACTTCCGGTTGTATAATTGCGTTCCATAATTTATATATTCCTTTCAATGTAGGGATTGCATTGTAAAAACAAGGTTATCATAAACTTTACAACGGTTGTAGAGTCAAGAGTTATTGTTGTCGGTATTGATAGAATTTGTTCATTCTGTGGGAGCTGGTAGAAATTATATAGGAAATTTGCTATAATCTAATGAGCCTCAGAGAAAAACAAGCGGCTTTAAAAGGAGTAATACTTATGATGGGAAAGGCACTGTTATTTATACTTATTGGATATTTGTCCGGCAGTGTGTTATATGCGAAGGTCTGGGGAAAACTACTGTGTGGAACCGACATTACACAGGGAAGTACCGATGGGAACCCGGGAACGGCGAACGCCTTTGTGCAGGGCGGTTTCTGGTGTGGTGTCCTGACGTTGTTTTGTGAATTGTTAAAGGGAATCCTCCCAGTTTATTTTTATATGAAAGGAACGGGCCCCGAGGCATTACTGGATGGCTGGACAGCGCTTGTCATCGCCGCTCCGGTATTGGGACATACCTTTCCGTTGTTTCAAAAGTTTCATGGAGGAAAGGGCATTGCGGTTTCCTTTGGATCCCTGCTGGGATTATATCCTTATTGGATGCCGGTACTGATGTTTGCTTTTATTTTCATTTTCTTTTCGGTGGTGATCTGCGTGGAACCGCATTTTTACCGGACGATTGCAGCATACCTTGTGACGCTGGCAGGTTTTTTCGCGACAAACGTTGCACCGGCGGTCCGGGTTGGTTTTGCCATCATTACGATTATTGCGTGTATACGAATGAAGCTTAGTACAGAAGAACGGGAAAGAATGAGGATTAAATTACTATGGATGCGTTGATTTTAACATGTGGTACAGGTGGGGGACACAATTCCGCAGCGAAGGCCGTAAAGGAAGAAATGGAACGCCGGGGGCATCATGTACATTTGATGAATCCCTATATGCTGCGCAGCATGGCACTGACCAGGGCGATTGACGGTCTGTATATTTTTATTGCGAAAAGAATGCCCAGGTTTTTCGGAGTGATCTATAGCATTGGAGAGGCTTACCGGAGGCTTCCGGGACATTCTCCGGTGTATGGGGTGAATCACAGGGCAGCGCGGTGCCTGAATGATTATCTGAAAGAGAATCATTTTGATGCGGTGATCACGACGCATCTTTATCCGGCAGAAATGATTACCTATCTGAAGTCGTTAGGGGAAGAGCTTCCGTTTACCCTGTTTGTGGCAACGGATTATGCCTGCATTCCTTTTACCGAGGAAACGGACTGTGATGCATATGTGATTCCGATGGAGTCCCTGAAAAAAGACTTCCTGCGTTTCCGCATCCCCGAAGAAAAGCTGCAGCCCCTTGGAATTCCGGTGTCAAAGCAGTTTTCACAGAAAGAATCCCGTAAGGAAGCGATTGCAAAGCTTGGATTGGAAGAGGATAAACGTTATATTCTGGTATCGGGGGGAAGCATGGGCGCCGGACGCATCGAGAAGATGGTGGAGTATCTGCTGGAGCGTTACGAAAACGAAGAGAATGTGCGGCTCATCGTTCTTTGCGGAAGCTTTCAGAAGCTCTATAATAAGCTGAAAGCACACCCCAGCCAAAAGGTCATACCGCTTAACTTTACCGACCAGATGCCGGATTATCTGAAAGCCTGTGACGTATATCTGACAAAGCCGGGAGGACTTTCCTCCACGGAGGCTGCGGTTGCGGGAGTTCCGCTGATTCACATATCACCGATTCCGGGATGTGAAAGCAAGAACCTGAAATGCTTTAAGAACCGGGGCATGGCCATTCCGGCAGTCAGGACGAAGGAGGAGCTGTTCCGGGCACTCGATGCACTCGATAGTGAACAGGCAAGGGAAACCATGATCCGCAATCAGCATAAATGGATTCCGGAGAACGCGGCAGGAGCGATCTGCCGGTTCGTCGAAGAACAGGTAGGGAAAAGCCCGGAAATTTGACTTTAACCGGGGAAAAGGCTATAATAATCTGTTGTCACTAAAGGAGTATATTTTCAAAGAAAAGAGGTTAGAAACATGACAAAAATAGATATCGTATCAGGCTTTTTGGGAGCCGGTAAAACGACATTAATCAAGAAGCTTTTAAATGAAGCATTAAAGGACAGCAAGGTGGTACTGATCGAGAACGAATTTGGTGAGATCGGTATTGACGGCGGCTTTCTTAAGGATGCCGGAATTGAAATCAAAGAGATGAATTCCGGATGTATCTGCTGCTCCCTTGTAGGAGATTTCGGTACTTCCTTAAAAGAGGTTATGAAGACCTATCAGCCGGAAAGAATTCTCATTGAGCCTTCAGGCGTTGGCAAGCTTTCCGATGTTATGAAAGCCGTACAGGACGTCATTGACGAGCATGAAGTTGTATTGAACAGTGCCGTAGCAGTTGTAGATGCTTCCAAGTGCAAGATGTATATCAAGAACTTTGGTGAGTTCTTTATCAATCAGATTGAACATGCCGGAACCATTATCTTAAGCAGAACCGGTAATATTTCAGAGGACAAGCTGAAAAAGGCAGTGGAACTGATTCGTGAGCACAATACCAAGGCAACCATCATTACGACTCCCTGGGATGCACTGGATGGCAAAGATATTCTTGCAACCATCGAAGGTGCAACCGATCTGGAAGCAGAGCTGATGGCAGAACTGAAAGAACAAAGAGAACATGATCACGAGCATGAGCATCACCACCACGATCACGACGGCGAGTGCTGCCATCACGATCATGACCATCACCATGATGACGATGACGACCATGAGGAACATGAACATCATCATGAGCATGGCGAGGACTGCACCTGTGGCTGCCATGACCATGACCACGATCATCACCACCATCATCACGCAGACGAGGTATTTGGAAGCTGGGGAATGGAAACTCCGGACCAGTACAGCAAGGAAGATCTCGAGAAGATCCTTGCAGCCCTCGAGGATGATGACAAGTACGGTATGGTTCTTCGTGCCAAGGGTATGGTTCCCTGTACCGAAGGCGGATTTATTTACTTTGACTATGTTCCGGAAGAAAGCAATATCCGTCCGGGCAAACCGGATGTAACCGGTAAGTTCTGTGTCATCGGCTCCAAGTTAAAGGAAGATGCCTTAAAAGAACTGTTTATGAAGTAAAGCTATGGCGTGGCACAGGCTTTATCTGCACAGTGACAGAAAACAGATATCTTAATTTTGAATAGAAAAGGATAAACAACATGAAACCGGTATTTATAGTCAATGGTTTTTTAGAAAGTGGTAAAACCGAATTTATCTGCTATACACTGGCACAGCCGTATTTCCAGACTAAAGGAAGTACCCTTTTGATTGTCTGTGAAGAGGGTGAAGAAGAGTATGACGAAGAGCTTTTAAGCCAGAGCAGAACCATTATGGAAGTGATCGATGACGAATCTGCATTTACTCCGGCGAACCTGATGGAGCTGGATAAGAAATATAAGCCGGAACGTGTCATCATTGAATACAATGGTATGTGGAACTTTAAGGATATGAAGCTGCCGTGGCACTGGTCGGTAGAACAGCAGATTACAACGATCGATGCCTCTACCTTTCCGATGTATTACACCAATATGAGATCTCTCCTTGCTGAGATGATAAGGAAGTCTGAAATGATTATTTTTAACCGTTGTGACGGACTGACCGATCAGCTTGCTTCCTACCGCCGGAATGTAAAGGCGGTAAATCCGCAGGCAGAGATTATTTTCGAGGATTCCCAGGGAGAAGTGAACCAGATCTTTGAAGAGGATCTTCCTTATAAGCTGGATGCGCCGATTATTGAACTGGATAATCAGGGCTTTGGAATCTGGTATTTGGACTGCATGGACAATCTGGACCGCTATATCGGCAAGACCATCCGGTTTGTCGGCATGGTTCTGATTCCGGAAGAATTTCCGAAGGGATACTTTATTCCCGGACGTATGGCAATGACCTGCTGTGCAGAGGATATGGCATTTTTAGGCTTTGCCTGTGAATATGATAAGACGAATACCCTGACGAATAAGCAGTGGGTAAAGGTAACCGCAAAGGTTACGAAGGAATACTTTGCCGATTACGGCGGCGAAGGCCCAATTTTGAAAGCAGTCAGTGTAGAACAGACGAAGAAACCGAAGGAAGAAGTGATCAGCTTTAACTAAGGACGAAGGAGATTGTACGGATGTATCATTACACCTTTATACAATGGTTGTTTTTCTTTTATTTTTACTGTTTCTTTGGATGGATATTCGAAAGTACCTATGTATCCATCTGTAAGCGGAAGTTTGTAAACCGCGGATTTATGCGTGGTCCTTTCCTGCCGATTTACGGTTCGGGAGCAATTATGATGCTTGTGGTATCCATGCCGTTTCAGGACAATCTCGTCCTGACTTATCTGGCCGGATGCGTGGGAGCTACGGTTCTTGAACTGGTAACCGGCCTTACCATGGAAGCATTATTTAAAGTAAGATACTGGGATTACTCCAATCAGAAGTTCAATTATAAAGGTGTAATCTGTCTGTCCTCCACATTGGCGTGGGGATTTCTGACGTTATTTATGACACAGTTTCTGCATAAACTGGTAGAAGCTCTTGTATTCCGGATTCCCACGATGGTAATTAATGTTGTTACCGTTATTTTGTCAGCGGGAATTCTGATAGACTTTACCTTATCGTTCAAGGCAGCTCTTGATCTGCGCAGTGTTCTTGTCGGACTCGAGAAGGTGCGGGAAGAAATGGAGCGTATCCAGAAGCGTCTTGATGTGATTGCAGCAGTTACCAGTGATGAACGTGAGACGAGAAGATTAGAGCGCAGCGAACGCATGAATGATCTGATGGACAGCATTGAAGGAAAGTTCAATGTAGTTAAGGAACGCCTGAAGGTGAATCCTTATGCTTATCCGGAAGAGGTTAAGGAAAAGATCGCGGAATTGCGCAGCCGCTACTTTGTAGAGAAGGATCATCATCTGGAATTCCGTAAGATAAAGGATGTATTCCAGAGAGGCTTAATTAAAGGTAACCCGAGCATGACCTCCGGTAAGTATGCGGAAGCGCTTGAAGCGTTGAAGAAAACACTCGAAAACAAAGGTAAGAACAAAGACGGGCAGAGTGAAGAATAAATGAAAAATCGAATCATAAGTCTGTTCTGTGCCGGAACAGCAGCTCTCTTTATGCTGACCGGCTGCAGTGCAGTCAGACAGATTGCAGCAATGGAAAATCCGATTGACGAGACACTGGAAGATGCCAGTGAAGAGGACATAGAAGAGGATATAGAAGAGGATATAGAAGAGGATATAGAAGAGGATATAGAAGAGCATATAGAAGAGCTTATAGAAGAGCTTACGGAAGAAGAGCCGGAGAATACAGAAGAGCAGGAAGACATACAGGATGTGAACGAGCCGGTGGATGAAACAGAATATCCGGTGACGTTACAGCAGGGAGTATATCCGGATTGGAAAGCATCATATAAAGCTCTGATGCGGGAAATAATGGAAAACAGCTATGGAGTGGACGGCTATTATCTTTATGATGTAGATAAGGACGGGATTCCGGAGATTACCGTGGAGTTCGGAGACTGTGAAGCCAGTTATGGCGGTGGGCTATATACGTTTGACGGTGAGAAGGCAGTATATGCCGGAGAGTTTCGCCTTGGGCACTCCGGCCTGGCAACCTGTCCTTCACAGAACGGGATGATCCTGAGCTGTGCACATATGGGCGTCGCTTATATGCAGAAGATTACTTTGGAGAATGGGCAGCTTGGATTTGAGGATCTTCTGGAGGAAACACTGGAGGATTGGGATGACACCTATACGCATCCGGGGGAAATCATTCCGGGAGCAGATTATCTTTCAGAGATGAAGCCCGGGGATACCCTGCCGATGGATACCTATGAGATCTGGCTTGGGAACATGAGGGCAGAGATTGATGCGACAACCACAGCAGATGAGGTGTTGGAGCAGCGGTATCTTGACATCATCTTACAGAATGGAACCATTGTCGGAATTACAGCAGACGGTTTTGGCGGTGATCTCGGTACGTGTACCATGGAAGAATATCTGGGACCGAAAATGGTGGAGAAGTATGCCCATGCAGGTATGAAGATTGCAGCCTATACCTATATTGATATGAATGGGGATGGCACAGAGGAATGTGTTCTGAAACTCTGTGCAGCAGATCCGGAGGAAGCGTATCGTGTTTCCGATCTATGGGTGGTATTAAGTGAGCAGGACGGTACGATGTACGCTTACTGCATTAATTACAGCGCCTCCTTCACACTGCTGGAGAACGGCACATTCCGCCCGGATGGTGTGTATAATGTGAACAATTTCCGTATGCTGTTTGATAAAGACCAGTGCTTCCTTTATAATACCTGGCTGGATGAAAAGCACGCCGAACAGGAATGGATTGATATTGCAGTAGAAGAATCACGATAAATGACTTAAGGAGGGCAATCCGGGATATTTATGAAAAAATTATCAGTTCTATTTTGTATAGGAACGATGATGTTTGGGATAATGGGCTGCAGCGCCGGTAAGCCGATTACAGAATTACCGGAAGACACCACGGTAATTCTTGAAGATACGGAAGAGGGAATATCGGAGGAATCCGGCAGCAGTGAAGAGGAACAAAATACGGATACTGCGGAAACAACAGACCTTAACGAAGAGCAGGAAATTAAAAATGACCAGTTTTGGCAGGAGGCCTACAAAGCCTTAATGAAAGATCTGGTAAACGGCAACTTTGGAGAGGATATTCCCTTCTTTGGCTATCTGCCCGGAGATCCGGAGTATGATCAGTTAATGGAAAACGGCTATGGTGTGGATGGCTATTATCTTTATGATGTAGATAAGGACGAGGTTCCGGAACTGATGGTGAAGTTCGGTACCTGTGAAGCTGATTATGATGGCCGGTTATATACGTTTGACGGTGAGAAGGCAGTATATGTCGGAGAGTTCCCTCTTGGACATTCCGGTCTGGCAACCTGTCCTTCACAGAATGGGGTGATTCTGAACTATGGACATATGGGCGGCGCCTATATGCAGAAGATGACTCTTAAGAACGGGGAACTTGAATTTGAGGAGCTTCTGTCGGAAACACTGGGAGATGATCCGGATGCGTCTTATACCCTTCCGGGAGAAGTGATTCCGGGAGCGGACACCCTTTCAGAGATGAAACAGGAAGATACACTGCCGTTCGACACCTATGAGAGCTGGAGTGTGAACATGAGCGCAGATCTCAATGCGACAACCATAGCAGATGAGACATTGGAGCAGCGGTATCTTGATACAATTTTACATAATGGAACCGTCGTTGGAATTACGGCAGACGGTTATGGCGGTGATACCGGCACGTGTACAATGGAAGAATATCTGGGGCCGAACATGGTGAACCAGTATGCCGATGCAGGCATGGTGGTCGAAGCCTATACCTATATTGATATGAATGAGGACGGAACAGAGGAATGTGTCCTGAGACTCCGTGGAGCAGAACCGGAGGAATCGGATGATTTATCCGGAAAGTGGGTAGTATTAAGTGAGCAGGGCAGTACGATGTACGCTTACTGTATTAATTACACCATGACTTACACGCTGTTGGAGAATGGGGCATTCCGTCCGAATGACGAGTATGGCACGAATAATTTCCGTATTCTGTTTGATAAAGATCAATGTTTCCTTTACTATACCGGTTTGGATGAAAAGCACGCCGAACAGGAATGGATTGATATTGCAGTACAGGAATGACTACAAATGACTTAAGGAGGGCAATGCAATGCCCGGAAAGAACATCAAAGCGAAAACGGTAAGTGTGGTTATTATGATTCTTTATCTGCTGGTCTGGCTTGCAGGTATTCTGATACAAAAGGAGGTCAAGGGTGTCACCATTCTGTTTGCTGTTTCACAGCTCCTGATATTTGGCATGACCTTTCTGCTTACCAGCAGAACTGTGCGTGAACTGGAAAAGAGTCAGGAGAGTCTTGAAGAGAGTCACACCATCTTTGCCAATGCAGGATTTGGAACCTGGTTTATTATTCTGGAGGACGGAAAAAAGCCGCGTATGAAGCCGAATACCAAGACCATGGAAATTATGGGACTTGAGGGACAGCAGCTTTCGCAGGAAGCTATATATGATTACTGGTACGGACGTATTTGTGAAGAAGACATTCCATCGGTACAGAACAGTGTACAGGAAATGCTTGATGGAAAGCTGTCCGAAAATACTTATCGATGGTATCATCCCACGAAAGGAATGATTTACTTCCGTTGTGGTGGAACCGCACGTAAGGTCGAGCAGGGAATAAGCATTCTTTGCGGATACCATAGCGATGCAACCGATCTGGTGCGGACTGACCAGAAAAGACACTATGAACTGCAGGCTGCCAAGGAGGCTGCCGAAAAGGCAAATGCAGCAAAGACCAACTTCCTTGCCAGAATGTCCCATGATATCAGGACACCGTTAAACGGAATTATTGGATTAATAAAGATTAATGAAAATCATTCGGATGATGCAGAACTGTTAAGAGAAAACCGCGCTAAAATTCTTGTTTCCGCGCATCATCTGTTGTCCTTAATTAATGATGTGCTGCAGATGAGTAAGCTTGAGGATGATGAGGTGACTCTGGCACATGAGGCTTTTGATTTGAAAGAGCTGGAAAGGGATATTATTACCATTATGAGTCTGCGTGCTTCGGAAGCCGGAGTTACGATTGTATATGACCAGACAGCAGATCAGTTGAAATATCCTTATGTATATGGAAGTCCCCTGCATATCCGGCAGATTTTCCTAAATATATACAGCAATTGTATTAAATACAACAAAGTTGGAGGAAGGATTGTTACGAACTTCCGTTTCCTTGGAACCGGGAAAGAAAAGGTGGTTTATCAATGGACGATTCAGGATACGGGAATCGGAATGAATCAGGAATATCTGAAGCACATTTTCGAACCGTTTTCACAGGAACATTCGGATGCACGGAGTATTTACCGGGGAACCGGACTGGGTATGGCAATTGTGAAGCGTCTTGTGGATAAGATGGATGGCAAAATTGAAGTGATGAGTGAAGAAGGAGAAGGCAGCATCTTTACCATTACGATCCCGTTTGAAATTGCGAAAGAAAGCGATCTGAAACAGAAGGAAAAGCTTACGGAAAGTGCGGATATTCAAGGTTTTCATCTGCTGCTTGCGGAGGACAATGACCTGAATGCGGAAATTGCGCAGGTACTGTTAGAGGAAGCAGGAGCATCCGTAACGCTTGCACACGACGGCCAACAGGCGGTTGAATTGTTTGCGGATGCACCGGAGGGTACATATGATGCAATATTGATGGACATTATGATGCCCTATGTGGATGGACTTACCGCAACCCGAAAGATCCGTGCCATGGATCGACCGGATGCGGCTGCCATTCCCATTATTGCCATGACGGCGAATGCTTTTGAAGAGGATGCACAGATGTGTATGGAAGCAGGCATGAATGCCCATCTGGCAAAACCGCTGCAGATGGAACGGGTACTGTCTGTAATTGCCGGGCTTTGCAGTAAGAATACAAACCGGCTCTGATAGAAGAGCGGGGTTTGAAATAGTAGGAAGGGAACAGAGACAATGGCTAAAGCGGAAAAACATTGGAGTTTGTAGCTAAATGGTAAGCCTGCTTTCTTCGTGAGAGCAATTTTGTAAGAAAAATCATTCATATTATCAACACTTATTTTCTCATTGGTATAAAGAGCACCCGAAATGGAAGCTAATGGGAAACAAAGATGTTGCAACTTTATGCTCAGTTGTGATGAGTGTATATAGCTCATCGGACAGCTCCTGCAGCTTTTTACCGGGTTTCCCAAGTAAATAGCCCTGACCGTAATCGACACCCAGCCGTATGAGCTGGACAAGTTCTTCTTTGGTTTCGATTCCCTCCGCAATGAGTGGGATCTTCTCACTGTGACAGAATTTAACAAGTCCTTCCACAAAGGAATATTTCACGGGATCATTATGGATATTGCTGATCAGGGAAATGTCGATTTTAACATATTTGGGATGGAGGAAAAAGATACGGTTAAAATCTGCATACCCTTTTCCAAACTCGACAATTGCAATCTCATA
>USDI01000034.1 GCA_900553305.1 uncultured Lachnospiraceae bacterium | reverse complement strand
ACAATAAGTTTTTTCAATAAATAATGTAAATTTATCATGAAAATTGTGCGGACAAATTTATTCATTCGAGCTTCGAATCATTTACTATTTTTGCTGCCTCATCTACTGAAACAGTTGTATCTGATGTTAACTGTTCAGACATTTCAGTATCGTTTGAATCCTCTGCAACCTGCCCCTTTTCTATAGATGTCTCTACAATTTCCTCTTCTGTTGGCAAATCCCTATATTCTGTACTTTTTACAAATCTTGTGAATGACTCTACAGCTCTAAAAGTATTTCCCATGATACGTTGAGCTTCCTTAAGCTTTTCACTCTTTGGAATATTTGGATTATTCACGATACTTTTTAGTTCTGCCAAATTTCCATTCATCTCATTTACTTGAAGCCTTTGAGCCTCTTCTTTTGTCTTACATCTCTCCAACCTACGCTCATAAGCTTCTTGTTCCATTCTTGCCGCTTTATATTCCATATAGGCTTTAGGGTCTTTCTGACGAATAGCATCTTCTTCTGAAGCTGTTAATTCTTGACCGCTTGCAATCTTGTTATAAATCTGACTATATGCAGAACTTTCTTTGTCTCGCTCAAGTTGCTCTCGGAAATGCTGAATCATGCTTTCTTCCTGACTTGTTACAGTCATACCCTCTTGCTTCTTTACAACATCCCCGGTAGCCTTCTTTTGCTCCCAATCATTTACTAACTGCATCTGATTCACAGCGTTTCGTATTGTACCTGCAATCATAGCACACCTCCAATTCCCGGTTAATGCTACGATTAAATAGTGATATCAAACTTCATACCCTGTGTTGCCTTTTCTTCTGTTATCTTACTCCAATCCAGTTCAGAAATCTTTTCAAGTAATTCTTCTTTTGAATTTGCCTGAATTGTAGTCCGCTTAACAGTTACATCCTTCTTTTCCTGCTTTTTCTCCTCTGCACGTTTTTCCTTTAATTCTTCAAGCCGTTCTTTCTGCTTTTCTGTAATCTTCTCCAAATCAGCAAAAAGTGTCATCTTTCCATCATCATCAAAGGACATAGTTAACTTATTTAATACAGTTCCACTATTGTCTGTCGTTCCCCAAGCACGTTCAAACCCAAACTGTTCATTGATTTTATCTGACATCTCAACTGCAGTTTTTACCGTAGACAATTTTTCCCGTGCATATTTCTCATCGGATGCCATTCTTTCAAGTTCAGCACTTGAAAAAACAACTGTAAATTCCTTATCGCTTTGGTCTACTAATCCTCTGAAATCATCGCCTTTATCAGCAATAATAAAATCGAAATCCGCATTATCCTTACGCAATGTTTCCAGATATTTCTGTGCCTTAGAAGATAACTTATCTTCGCTGGATTTTATTTTCTGTGCATTGGGCTGCACATCTTTTGCTTTCTCTGTGTTATTTTGCTTACTAACAGTATTGCTCTTATAATAATCTGTTACCTGTGTTAAATTAGCTGCTCTAATCATGGTATCATCCTCCTTGAAAATTGATACAGAAATCCGTTTCTATATCTGTAATATCGGCACTTTATATCCAAAAGTTAATAGTGCGTAAAATTCAAATCTTCTGTTCTATTCATCCCAATAATCTATCGTATCTTGAGGTGTAGTATCAATTCCAAACAACTGCCACATAAAATCCTCTTTCTCATGATAAAGATTGATTATTCGAATGTATTTATCTTCTATCCTATAAAACACATAATTTCTAGACACAAATATGTACCGATAATCTGACACCACATCAAACATTTTCGATACCTCAGGACCCTTTTCTTCATATCTGTTATACTTTTGATAATTTTCTTTGCTTTATCCTCGCCATATTCCCTGGATATTGCCGATTTTAATGCACGTAGTTTATCCGCTGCATCAGGAGTATATTTTATCTTTTTCAATCAATTATCCCCAATTCCCGTTCCAAATCATCTGCATCAATCCAACCTTCAATTTCAGCTCGCTCCTCTGCTCGCTTCAAATCAAGCATCAGCATAGCAACCGCCTGTTCCCTCAACGCTTCTTTGCTATTCTTGGTAACAATAAAAGGAAGACCTTCAACATTTAGAGATTGCTGTATAAAGGTATTAAATGCATCCGTCAATGTCATTCCGGTTTTTGCATAAATATCCTCAACCGCTCTTTTGATTTCTGAATTTATTCTTACTTGAAACGTTGAATCCTTTGGTGCAATAGCAACATTCAAATTTGTATCCATAAGACATACCTCCACTTTTTCTACATCATAACACTTCTTTCACTATGCGTCAATACATTGTCATTACACGCGCTTTTATGATATATATTTTCTATGAGACAATTTCACATTGTTTTGATTAACCATAGCATATCTGAGAGTTGTATCAATCTGCTCATGCCCAAGAATCTTCTGTACCTGTTCAATCGGCATACCTTTCTCAATTGCTCTGGTGGCCATAGTCCTTCTGAACTTATGTGGGTGTACCTTTTCTACACCTAACTTCTTCCCCATTTCTCGTAATCGTAACTCCACACCGCTTTCAGTAAGTCTACTGTGTGGTTTGTTTAACGACACAAATAACGCTATATTATTATCTGTCCTTGATTCAATATAATTCAACAAATGAATTTTGGTCTTAGCATCAAAATATGCTTTCCTCTCTTTGTCTCCTTTGCCATAAACCACGCATTCCCGCTCAGAGAAATCTATATCATCAATGTTCAGCCTTACCAATTCGCCTACTCTAATTCCTGTTGAAAGCAGAAAATCAATCATTGCCCTATCACGCAGATTATTACAATTATCTCTAAGAATTTCTATTTTCTCATCCGGAATGGTATCTTTTACAATAACGGCAGTCTTTACCTTATGAATTCTTTTCATTGGGCTTTTTATAATATAATCCTCTTCCTCTAGCCACGAAAAAAATGTGGAAAGACTTCTACGAATATTATCAATAGTTACCTTTCCACAATTATTTATCGTTTGATACTCTACAAGATATTTTCGTAGCATCTCGGTCGTTATCTTTATGACAGGAATATTTATTGTATCCAACATCTTTTCAATATTACACCTATAATAGCGTATTGTTTTGTCAGAACACCCTTCTAAATGCTTTGCAGTTAAAAACATAACTAGAAAGTCCATATTCGTTGTCTGCAAATAATCAGATACAGTATTTTCAGATAACCGTTTTACCAACACCTCTTGTAGTTTCTGCATCTGCGATGCATTTAATACTTCTGCCATGTCATTAATGATGTCATAAATTTCTCTACCCATAAGAGCACACTCCTTTTTGAAGGAGTATATCGTAGAAAAATCAGCACATCAACAGAGCGTATTACTGAAAGTTTCGAGAGTGTTATCAGGTTGAATTTTTATGATATTTCATTCTTGCAAGATGAATAAGGGGCGAAATAAATCGCCCCAAAACAAAGTTATTTTTTTACATATTGATATTTTTTCAATTTCTTACCGGTAATAATACAGATTAAACTTCCACTTAAACCAAGTATAAACATCATAAGTGCAGCACCTGAACCTTTACCCGTACCAAAAAGCGTTTTTAAAATTGATAATTCACCATATGCGACCATAAGCGGTTCGCATACATTATCTACCATAAAACCTCCCAAAAACAATCCAATCGGGATAGTAAAATACTGAAGAGTATTGCGACACGCATAAACACGTCCTTGTAATTCCACCGGAATGGTGCTCCTAAGAATCACATCTAAATTAGTACTCATAACAGGCACAAGAATCCATCCAATAACCTGTCCAATACACCATAATACTGGTTCTCTGGAAAATGCCAGTAAAAAGTTTTCAGTTCCCAACGAAAATAACATTGTCAAATAAACGACTTTTACCCTATCCTTTGGCTTAGGTAAAACAGAAACAATCAGACTCCCAATAATCATAGCTACACCGGAACAAGAAGTAACAATTCCAAGAACTGTCTGACCACCTTTTGGATTCGGAAGCACATAACCCGGTAACGTTGCATCAAAAGCGGAAGCCACCAGATTAACACCTGCCATAAATAATATCAGCATCATAATCATTGGATTGTCTTTCAAAAATCCAATTCCTTCTTTAGCAAGAACAAGTACACTTTCTTTTCTTTCACTCTTGCTTTCTGGAATTCTAATAAAAAACTGCAATGCAACAAATGCAACTATAAAGCTTCCGATATCTACTGCTATAACACCATTAAGCCCTATAAAAGAATACAATGCTGTAGCAATCAAAGGATTTAATATGGATATCAGCGACCTTGACAAAGAACGAAGACCACTTGTCTTCTGATAATACTTTTCAGGAATGATAAGCGTCATAGCAACTTCTGATGCAGGTTGCTGTACTGTATTCATTAATCCGGAAATTGCATTTAAAGCATACAAATGCCATACCATTAAACGATTTGTTCTAAATAACCCAAATACTACTATGGTACAAAACACTGCAAGCACATCACAAACAAGCATTGTCTTCTTTTTATCAAATCTGTCTGTCAATGCTCCTGCAAATATGCTCATTAGCACATATGGTGCATAAGAGCATATAGTAAGTGTTGCTGTGCTTAATGAAGAACCTGTCTTCTCATACAGCCATAAAGTAAGTGCAAATGCTGTGATACTGCTACCAAGTTGAGATACACTCTGGGTACTCCAGAGAATCAAAAAATCTTTCAACTGGTATAATTCATTTTTCTTTATATTTTTCATTTCTTTGCTCCTTTTCTTATCAACTATTTCTCAAAACAGAAGCAAAGCCTGAGGATATCAGCCTAGTGCTGTTCCTCCATGCAGTCTCCTCAGACTCTGCATGGAGCTACTACAATGCAAAGTATCATTTTTTCTACTCTTTCCTTTTCAATAAAATAAATTACATAACAGAAACTTCCGATTTGTTAATTTGTTTTATTATAGCACATGTAACCCCCTTCACAATAAAAAAGAGCAACCGAATTATCTCGATCACTCTCTGTTCATTACTTCCATGATAATAATATCATAACTTCCTTTTCAAAAAAAGTCTCAATACCGTAGTCATTCCGTATATATTTGTAACTTTTTGTAAGTTGTTTTTCTGTCCACCATAATAATATCAACTCTTATTTGAAAAAGAAAAGGATAGAACATACCGTTTTCCCCATAAGCTTACCACTCGTCACATTTCAGGTGCTTACCACTCAGACTTACCACTTTTCTTACCACTTTGAATCACGATTTTGTGATATTTTGCGATACTTTACGAGGTTTTCTCTGTAAACATCAAATGCCTTTAATCCCTTATAAATCAAGCATTTCCGCCACTTCCCGTCTCTTACTTCTCATCAACAACCTGAAAAATATAGAACTTCAAATAGTACGATTCATCCGCTGCCCAAAGAATCGGGTGATCCGGAGCCTGGGTACGGAATTCCACCTGACGCAGACGCTTATGCACATTGCGGACCGCCTGTCCGATCGTCTCCGTGAACAATTCATAGGTCATGAAATGGGAACAGGAACAGGTTGCAAGAAAACCGCCATCTTTCACAAGCTTCATGCCCCGCAGATTAATTTCACGGTATCCTTTGATGGCATTTTTCACAGAATTTCTGGACTTCGTAAATGCGGGAGGATCCAGAATTACTACATCGTATTTCTCACCCTGTTTTTCCAGTTCGGGAAGAAGCTCGAACACATCACGGCAGATGAACTTCGCCCGGTCCTGCACACCGTTCAGTTCTGCATTTTTCGAAGCCTGCATAACGGCAAGCTCCGATGCATCCACACCGGTAACTTCTCTTGCCCCGGCAACCGCCGCATTCAATGCAAAGGATCCGGTATGGGTAAAGCAGTCAAGGACTCTGGCATTTTTGCACAGCTTCTGAATTGCCAGACGATTGTATTTCTGGTCAAGGAAAAATCCGGTCTTCTGTCCGTCCTTTACATCGACAAGATACTTCACGCCATTTTCCTCGATCTGTACGTTGGTGTCAAACTCCTCTGAAAGAAAGCCCTTAATCCGTTCCATGCCTTCATTGAGCCGTACCTTCGCATCGCTCCGTTCATAAACACCACGGATCTCGATGCCGTCCTTACGAAGCTCCTCCTTCAGCAGATCGACAATTTCCAGCTTAAACCGGTCAATTCCAAGTGCCAGTGACTCTACCACCAGTACGTCCGAAAACTTGTCAATCACAAGTCCCGGTAAAAAGTCTGCCTCACCGAAAATCACACGGCAGCTTCCGGTATCGACAGTTTTCTTCCGATATTCCCATGCGGTCTTCACGCGCTCTCTTAAAAATTCGTGGTCAATTTCCTGATGAACATTTCTCGTCATCAGACGGATGCGGATCCTGGAATTCTGATTGATGAAGCCTCTTCCCATCGGATAGCCGTCAAAATCGTGTACGGTTACGATACTTCCGTTCTCAAATCTTCCGGTAATACTCTCAATTTCATTATCAAAAACCCACATGCCGCCGGCTTTCAGTGTCCGTCCTTCGCCCTTTTTCAAAGTCACTATGGTTTCACTCATTACGTTAGCTCCCTTCCGCTGACAAAACCTGCTGCCAGCCTCCGGTGGTTTAGCAGCTTAACATACGGACATGGGACTCGATCGTGAAGTCTTTCGTTTCGCCATCATCCAGATAGTACTCGTACGGTTTTATCTCTTCTCCAAAAGAATACAGCTTCAAGTCTTCAAAATCAACATCTTCGACACACTTTCCGCCTTTTGCCACCGGGAACAGGTATCCTTCCCTTAAGAAAATATGCACGGTTCCCATTGGCATTTCCACATAGGAAAAGCCTTTTTCGTATACTTTTGCTTCTTCCACAATACCATTTTTGAAAATGAGCTGTTTCATTCTTTCCGGGAAATATACAGCTCTTCCTGATACATTTTGCTCGCAGACCGGTGCCACCATGACATTTTCACCGATGAAAAGCTGATCCTCCACCTGTCTTGCCAATGCATCCTCACCATAAAGGAATGCCAGCGGATTGAACATCATTGTATTCCGCAGTGCCGCCTTCATATATTCACTGTAAATATAAGGAAGAATCTGATACCGCACACCGATCACATCCGCAAATTTCTCCACATGGGAAAAACGGTATACCTCCTGTCTCCTGGTTCCTCTTGCCGAATGATTCCGGAGCAACGGCGTAAACACTGCAAATTCCAGCCATCGTAATACCAGATCTTCGGTTGCATCTGCACCAAATCCACCGACATCCGCTCCCGTATACAGGAATCCACACATATTTAAAGAAGGCATCATCTTCACATTCATTTTCAAATGGGACCACCACGAAGCATTGTCTCCCTGCCAGATTCCTCCGAACCGGTGCATGCCGATATAGGATGCTCTGGAAAACAACAGAATTCTCTTTTCCGGCACGTAACGCTCGAACGCCTCCGAGGCAGATCTTGTCATATAATAGCCAAACAGATTATGTACCTGATCGTGACGGTAACGCTTTCCTTTATAATTATGGTAAAACGAAGCATAATCCTCCGGGTTATTGCAGATGCTTCCAATCATTCCGGTCATTTCGAAAAAGGTATTCACGTCAAGGTTCATCTTCTTGTAGTCTTCCATTTTCTCAAAGACCTTTTTCAGATGCTTTTCGGAATAAAAGATCGCCGGCTCATTCATATCGTTCCAGAAGCCGTCAATTCCTTTGTCAATCAGAATCCGGTACTTATCACCAAACCACTGTCTTGCCTTGTCATCAAGCATATCCGGGAAGCAGCATTTACCGGGCCATACCCCGATAATGAAATCTTCTCCGTTTTCGTCCTTACAGAAGTATCCATTCGCTTTCCCTTCTTCATAGACATCATAGCCATCTTCCTTTTTCACGCCGCCATCAATGATCGGAATGAGATGAATATTCTCCTTCTTCATCTCTTCAACCAGCTCTTCGAAATCGGCGAAGCTGTCCCGGTTGATTGTGAAGTCCTTATACTGTTCCATATAATCAATGTCGAGATAAATACTGTCGATAGGAATGTTATGCTTTTTATATTCGGCTGCTACCTCACGCACTTCATCTGCCGTATCATAGCTCCATCGGCTTTGTCCATAACCAAACGCCCAGCGGGGCGCAATATAGCTTCGTCCGATCAGTTCACGGAACTCCTGTACTGCATCCCTGTAGGAAGCTGCCTCGATCAGATAAATTTTATAGTTCTCCTCTTCCAAGGAAATGCTGAGATCATCGATGTCAGTGTAACCAATATCGAAGGTCACCTTGCCCGGCGTGTCCACAAACAAGCCATACGTTTCATGCACTCCGTCACCCACCATAATAAAGTTGTGTGCCCCATACAAGGAATTGGTATTCTCGCAGTGATTGGGGTTATCGGTACAGTTGCTGATGTAACGCCAGCCCCTCTTATTGGTGCCACGCACATTTTCTCCAAGTCCATACACGATTTCATCCGCTTTCAAAGAATAGTGAAAACCGTCCTCCTTTTTCTGAAAAACACCATCACTCCATGCAGAAGGTTCAATCTCCCTTACTACAGCATCTGTTTCAATCGGTTCTCCAAAGATATAGTTTCTTATCATCGTTCTATCCTGACCAGCCTTTCATTTAATGAATATGAGGAGACCTGTCACAGTCTCCTCTGTTATAGATTATACTCTGAAAATTAACCGTACAATGGTCCGTAAGCCTTGCATGCGGCCATGTCCGCAGCTTCGGTATCCCTGGTTCCGAAGCTTCCCCATGCATGCGGGCGGAAGATCTTCTCTTCTTCCACGTTGTGCATAACAACCGGAATGCGAAGCATGGAAGCCAGTGTAATAAGATCCGCACCGATATGTCCATGGATAAAGGCTCCATGATTGGCACCCCAGTTCGCCATCACACTGTATACATCACGGAATGCACCTTCGCCTGTCGTACGTGGTACAAACCAGGTCGTCGGCCAGGTCGGATCGGTCCGGTCATCAATCTTCTTATGCACGTCTTCCGGCAGCGTAATACTCTTTCCTTCTGCAATCTGCATTACCGGTCCCACACCTTCTACCAGATTCACACGAACCATCGTAAGCGGCATCTCCGCATCGGTCTTAAAGTGAGAAGAATATCCACCACCTCGGAACTGACAAAGCTCTGCCGGACACCAGCTTGTTGCCTCAAGGCAGGCAGCGATATCTTCCTCTGTCATCTCCCACCATGGCTTCATCACCGCATTTCCCTGCGCATCCTTACTCTTACCGGTTGCATCCAGACAGGTCGAACCGGAATTAATCAGATGAATAAATCCTTCCTTTGCCGAGCCTTCCGGCTTCCATCCGGTCACCCGTTCCACAGCCTCCGGGCTCCAGTAGCATCTGACATCTGAAAATCCACTGGCTTTTCCGGTAAGGAGATTTCCGAATACCATGGAAAGTCCGTTCAGGTTATCATTCTCTGTTGCAAATACATAGGGTGCTCTCTTGCCTTCCCAGTCGAAGGTAGAGTTCAGAATTGCTTCGGTAAAGTCCGCATTTGGCTTATAATCCGTCCACATACGCTGTCCCTGGAAGCCGGCAAACAATGCATTTCTTCCAAGAGACTCTTCTACGAATCCCTTATCAGCAAGCTTCTCATTGCCTTCCATAATATCCTTCACAATGAGCGTCATCTTTACGACGAATTCCCATTCTTCATCCTTCTGCTGTCTGCTGTGTGCACGGCTGTCCGGATTCGGATCATATCCTTCCTTACAGTGTGCCTTTACCCATGCAAGTGCCTCTTTGAACTTTTCTTCATCGTAAATGCCCAAATCCATTCTGCGCAGAATCTCTGTCATATCCACCCATTCCGGACGCATGCCCAGATACTTTATATAAAACAACGGATCAATAAAGGAGCCCATAATTCCCATGGAAACTGCGCCGATTCCCACATAAGCCCGGTTTTTCATCTGTCCGACTACAGCCGCACATCTTGCAAACCGCAGAATCTTTTCCTGTACATCGGAAGGGATTTCGCTCTCTTCCATATCCTGTACATCTCTTCCGTAAATGGAATAGCAGGGCAGTTTCATCTGATTGTGCGCGGCAAGCGCAGAGGCCAGATAAACGGCTCCCGGACGCTCCGTACCGTTAAAGCCCCAGATTGCCTTAATGGTAAGCGGAGAAATATCAATCGTTTCTAACGGATAACACCAGCTCGGGGTCACACTGAGCGTTGCAACCACATTCTGCGTTTCAAAATAAGAAGCACATCTTGCTGCCTCTTCCCCTCCCGCGATGCTTCCCGGGAAAATCACGACCCTGATCGGAGTTCCGTCTGCATAAAATACATTTTCTTCAATCAGCTTTTTGGCAGCCTCTGCCATTTCACGCACTTTTCCTTCGAGTGCATCACGAATTCCCATACGTCTGGAATCTACGATGGGACGAATTCCTATTGCCGGATAACTTTTCATATCGCTCTCTCCTTGTCTCTTTTCCACATATTGACTGATAATCTGTTAAGTCTTGTTCTGTGTCTCTATCTGAGTACACTTGTGTAATCTGAATTCGGACCACTGAATACATTTCTAAGATAGGCAACGGAAGCTGCTGCATCAAGATCCAGTCTATGTTCATCTGCGCCCTTGCTTAAGTCACGCCATACTTTAATATCACTTCCGACTCCACCGCCGCTTCTTACAAACGGCTCCATAACGACATTCCTGTCATATCCGATCGCCCGGAGCGCACTGCCGATCTGATACCACGGCATTCCTCCTTTTCCGGGAAGCCGGCGGTTGTTTTCACCGACATGGAAGTGGCCGAGGCGGTCACCTGCCAGTAAAATTGCTTCTACCATATCATCTTCTTCAATATTCATATGGAAGGTATCCAGCATAATCTTCACTGCCGGAACGTCCACTTCTTCCACGAACTGCTTCGCTTCCGCACAGGTATTAAGCAGATATCCTTCAAAACGGTTCAAAACCTCAAGACAGTATTCCACGCCGCATTCTCCCGCAATCTTACCAACTGTACGCACATTGGCAACACTTCTTGCCCAGTCCCCCGCCTTATCAATCGGCCTGGAATAATCCACCGGCCAGTAGGAATAAATACCACCGCCAATCGTATGGATATCGAGAATTTCCAGCTTTTTCAGAATATCGGTATAAAATGCAATCGCATTCTTAACTACCTCCGGATCACTGCTGCCAAGGTTCTCTTTCGCATTCGGTCCATATCCGGCCGTCAGCGTAACTCCCGCATCTTCTGCCATCTTTTTCATTTCAAGCAGCTCGTCCTTAGTGATATTTTTCAGCATCGCACAGGAGATTTCCAGAATATCAAAGCCCAGATCCTTCACCTTGGAAATGTACTTCTTCTGATCGACATTCCACTCCTTCTCCCAGTATGCAAAATAAATTCCATATTTCATTTTATTCATTTTCCTCCCTGCATCTATTTTTACTGTTGCATTATTTCACAATCTGATACCTGCATCGCTCTGAATCCAGTTTCCTATACCAGCCTGATCATCTGGAAGATCTCAACCTTGGGCAGATAAATCCGTAACGTATCACCAAGCACTTCCGTCTTAAGCTCTGTTTCCTCCGGCAGCAATACCGCCTTTTTATCGGGTTTCTTCACGTCAATATAAATATCGTGCATCGGTACTACCGGAGATTCTTCCTGTTCATTGATGACGGCAAAGTAATCACTGCCATCCTTTTCCCATCCAATCACTTCGACAAACTTCGGTGCATTGGAGGTATAAACCATCTCTCCGATAAGCGACCGGATCATTCTCGTAAACACCTGACGGCTCATATAGGGCCGTGACATTTCAATCGGAGCAGCCGACCAGAGAATCTTACCCTTACCGGTGTCCTTACAGATCACGCAGGGTTCATCGGTATAGATTCCGGGCGGATTCGAATGGATTGCCGCAAAGTCTTCTGTATCCGTCAATGTATAAGGCAACACTCTGGTTGCCAGCACGGTCACTCCTTCCGGATCTGTAATCTCCGCAGTCATCTGCGCCATGGGAACAGTGAGTGGAGTAAGACTTCCAAAGCCTTCGAAAATGGCCATTCCTTCCTCCGTCGGACGCATGTAAGTAAACTGATGCTCTGTTCTTCCGGTTACTTCAATGCCAAGCATCTTCTGCAGTCTCGGATGTCCCACCGGGCCACTGATATACAGATTGCCGCCACGATTCACATAGGCTTCGATCTTGTCCATTTCTTCATTACGGATCGCTGCCACATGAGACAGAATCATTACATCGGCATTCTCTGCATCGATGTTCTTTGTTCCGATGACTTCGAACGGAATATTATTTTCACGCATGATGGATGCTGCTGCCACCGGTCCGTCCAGATAAAGATCCGGATGAATCTTCTTCTGCATCATATCCTCACAATTTTCATTCGGGTTATATTTCGCATGCGTTGCAAACCAGATCGCTGCATTGTGATGGAAATTACCGGACACATATTTCTCATACGGGCTGGTCTTTGCATAAATCCGCTTCATCAGTCCGTGATACACCTCCGGAACAATCGAGCCATCCGGGTTGATCGCATCCACAAGCAGGAATGCACCGTTATGTACCAGTGCCGTGATGACATGAAGCATCAGCTCTTCCTCGGTCTTCGTCGTGGTATGATAAGCAAGCTCCGGATCACATCTTGACGTATGATATACGAACGGAAGATTCGGAGATACATTTTTGTAATACTTATTAATAAAGGTCTGCTGCAAAAATCCACCGTAATAATCACCACCGCAATAATCAATGGCTTCTGTCAGCAGTTCGCTGCTGCCATCCACCCAGCCGCCGGTAATTCTGGAAAACTGATGCTCAATCGTTACATTCGGCTTTATAGCTTTCACACAAGCCGTTGCGAAATTCGCATACTCTGCCATCCACAGATCCCTGCGGTATACGAAATCCAGCCAGTCCGGATCCTTCCAGTCAATTTTACGTGGAAGCTCCTTCCCGGTCTCCTTCTTGTAACGTTCCCGACAGCTCGCACAGTAGCACACCTCAGGGAAAAAGGTCATGTCGAGGAACATTCCCTCGAAATCATACATGGTGTTCATTTCTGTAAGGCATGCCTTCACATACTCCCGGTACTCCGGATTGTTCGGGCAGACAATTCCATAGCGTCCACTCTTAAAATCTTCCCCATGGCGGTACTCGCGCATCATCTTTCCCTCTGCCGTAACCAGTCTCCAGGACGGATGCTCTTCATATGCCCAGTTATCAAAAATCTGCGTAAAGTATGCAATCACGGCAATGCCGTTTTCATGACAGGTTTTCACCATATCACCAAAGAAATCATACCCCTTAAGTCCCCGGTGCATCCGTCCGACCTTGGTCGGATAGTAGCACAGTCCGGTATGCGGCTTTCCCTTTACCATTGCAGCCTGAACGCCTGCATCCTTCAGGGCTTCCACATACTCCTTCACATTGATTTTAGAAAGAAACTCCGGATTCCAGTCATCAATATGCATGTCCATTAAATTTCGTCTGTAGTTTCCTTTGATCCACATATTCTGCCCTCCCAATGAGCGGTTTTATTTAATTATATTCTATCCCCGTAATGTATTGAAAACAAGAAAAAATAAGGACAAACCATGTCGGACTTTCGTAATTTTCCGATTGATTTATCCCTATTCCTATTTGTTATAATGATATGGGAATCTGACACATCCTATATTTCCTTTTTATCGTTTTATGCAGTAATATCCAGAGCGTGCCAATATTCATCATTTCCGGATCCGCAGGTTACGGTAAGCTTCTTTCCAACGACCAGAACCTTACAGTTGTTGACGCTTCTTAAAGCATCCAGCTTTAATTCCATTGTGCCGCCGTTAGTATCAAGGAACAATACCTTTTCCGTAGACTTGCCGGAAACCGTTCCGGTTACGGTAATCGTTGCAGAGGTATTCACAGATGCGGAACTGCTGCCACGTTCTCCGGTCAGGGTAGAGGCATGCCAATAACCGTCATTTCCGTTATATCCTCCAACAGTCATCTTATTTCCCGCAACATTTATCAGTCCATTGATGGTATTGGCATTACTGTCAATCTTAAATTCCATGGAGCCGTCCTTTGTATCA
Organism: uncultured Lachnospiraceae bacterium; assembly: GCA_900553305.1. GTDB lineage: Bacteria > Bacillota > Clostridia > Lachnospirales > Lachnospiraceae > Suilimivivens. Next base: position 1,136 of record USDI01000034.1, on the reverse strand, counting down.
AGGAACAAAACGCCTTCTGTTGTTTTGGCTGATATTGTACCGGTGAAGGTGTTCGTAACGGTACCTGTGGTATTGCTGTTATTTCCACCTGTTGTTGTACCTTCTGCCACACGGTTCGCATGCAGATAAGCATCGTTACCACGATAAAACCATACCGTCAGCTTCGTTCCTGTTGTCTTCCACTTACCATTCGTGGCATCGGCATTTCCGTCTACCTTAAACTCCATTGTTCCATCCTTTGTATCAAGGAACAATACATCCCCTGTTGTCTTACCGGAAACTGTACCATTCACATAGGTTCCACCCATGCTGCTACTGTTGTTATTCTGCATATTGGACGCATCCGCAATGGAAATCGCATGCATATAGGCATCCGAACCACGTGCACAGGTAATATTATACTTTCTGTTGGCAACCAGTACAGAACATCCGTTGATGTTGGTGGTCTGGTCATATTTAATCTGCATCTCTCCCTGTACTGTATCTACATAAAGCACATCACCATTTGTCTTGTCACTGATCGTTCCGGTTACAGTAGATGTCTTCGAAGTATCAATGGTAATTCCAACTGCAGCTCCGTTATATGTAATCTTGGTCGCATGCCAGTAGCCGTCTGATCCATGGGAAATCGCTACGGAAAGCTTCGTTTGCGGCAAAAGAATTCTCGCCTCGCTGACATCGGTACTGCTGTCGATCTTAATCTCCATCCTGCCATCCTTCGTGGATAATATCAAAAGCTCTGCTGTAGTTCCAGATGCAACTGTTCCCTGCACATTGGCAGTTTCTGCTGCATATACCTCTGTCTGCAAAAACGGTGTCAGCATCATCGCTGCTGCCAGACATACCGCCAGACAGATTCTCCATCCTGTCCGCTTCTTCATTGTAAATACCCCTCCTGTAACCTGTTGCATTATCAACCTTGCCATAGTGGTTTTCATAATATTTTCCTTATGTAAACCATGGTACAACATATCCTCAAAAAAAGCAACTTTTTTCCACATATTGTAGAAAAAAATTGCTTTTTAGTTCACATAAAATATTTAGTTATTTGCAAGATTACTGCAGTTCCTTATAAAACTGCTGCAATACATAGAATGCCGGCTTGCGATATTTCTTATCTGCAGAAAGAAGTCCCT
>USDI01000033.1 GCA_900553305.1 uncultured Lachnospiraceae bacterium | reverse complement strand
TAATGTTGATGTTGACATTTACCTAAGGTCAACTTAAAAAATCTGTTATGATATAAAATCTTATGATATACTAATGCCATCTTATATCATTGAAATTATATAATCAGAAGGGAATTATCACTCATGCTGACATGCAAACGTCTGATTTTAAGAAAATGGACCTTAGAAGATGCCGAAAGTTTATTTGAATATGCCAGGGATCCCGATGTGGGACCGATTGCCGGGTGGCCTGCTCATCAAAGCATCGAAGAAAGCCGTAACGTAATTGAGCAGGTATTTCATGGTCCGGAATGTTATGCCGTCTGCGAAAAAGGAAATAATATTGCTATCGGTGCGGTTGAATTAATGCTCAACGGGCACACCGACATGACCAATCGTGATGACGAATGTGAGCTTGGATACTGGCTTGGAAAACCCTTCTGGGGAAGAGGTTATATGCCGGAGGCTGCCAGAGAGCTTCTTCGAAGAGGATTTGAGGAGCTTGGCATGACAACAATCTGGTGCGGTTACTATGAGGGAAACCAGAAGTCAAAAAGAGTACAGGAAAAGCTTGGCTTTCAATATCATCATACCTGTGATGCCGTTCCTGTACCTTTATTAAATGAGACCCGGATTGGTCATACAAACATTATGACAAAAGAAATGTGGGAAAATACAAAAATACCCGGCTCACTTAAATAAAATAGCTCCATTTACATTTAATAGTTTCTAAAATTTCCGTCTCAAAATCAGGAAATCTGCTGCTGTTATTTGTAAATGGAGATTTATGATCCTTCTGAAATTCTTTTCCTATTGATGACTGTATTTTACTGTTTTTACAACTGTCTCAATGCAATCAATTGTTAACGCGAAAATGATGATTGCAAGAAATACCATGTTAAAGTGTATAAAAACCTGTGAAATAACTTCTGCATCTTTTCCAAACAGCTGCTCAATACCATCGAAAAATTCATGATTCATAACCTTATCATTTAACAACCAGATGATTGTTAATACCCCATCAATAATATTGGTGATCATGGTAGCAAACATCACTCTTTTGGTATAGCTGCCATCAATAAGTCTCACACTGTCCTTTGCAACACCCAGAATTCCAAATGCAAGAATCAGATACCATGTTTGTCTGATGTATTCCAGATTAAAAAGCGGTTCATACACATCGACCCCGTTTTTCACAAATGCAATGCATAAAATCTGTGGACATACAAGAAATACAATTGTAAAGATAACCGAAAAAATAATGCCAACAATCGCATCTGCTTTCGAAATTCTATTCCGCTTCTGTGGAACAGGCGGCAAATTATCTATTCCGTCATTTAACCCATCCACCTTGATTCCTTTTTTATAAAAGAAAGCAAACAGCAATGTCACAAATGCAAATCCTGTCAATATACCGCCCAAAATTCCGCCAATCGTATTATAGATAGCTATATACCAGATCGTATGCGATGTTAATGCTGCCATAATTTGAGCAAGCAGCATTCCCCCACTGACGCAGGCTGTCACAATTTTCAGTACATACACATATAAACTGTAATATGGCTGTCCAATCAGACAATCCTGTGTTTCACCCTTATATTTCGAAGAAAGCTCAGCCGGAGTTCCCAGTTCCGTCAGGACAACCTTGATATCACGCTCAGTTGGAGTAACATCCCCGCAGCGTTCCTCCAGCATATCTTGTATGATTGTCTCTAATTCCGCTGCCACATCCTTTTTCATGGCAGATTTCATATGTTTTGTAACTGCATAAATATATCTGTCGATCAAATCATTTTTTACCATCTATTCTTCCTCCATAAGCGCATTGACTGACTGGGAAAACTTTTCCCAGTGTGCCTTTATTTTTTTATAAACCAGCTTCCCGTCTTCCGTGATGATATAATATTTTCTCGGCTTCGCTGCGTCAGTTTCCCATTCACTTTTTAGCAGCCCCTGACTCTCCAGTCTTCTCAGTAAAGGATATAATGTGTTGCCTTCTATCGGAATACCTTTTCCCTCTAATTCCTTTACCAGTGAATATCCATACATTGGTTTATTCAGTTGTGCCAACACTACCATGATGAGTGTTCCTCTTCGGAATTCCAAAATTAATCCTGAAACAATTTCATCACAATTCACCCTATTTCCTCCTTCAAATCATCGTTTCTTAAAATGCAATATTAATCACACAGTATTGTGTGTCGCACACTATTATTTTAATATAGTATACTGTGTATCATACATTATGTCAAGAATCTTTCTTGGAAATCTTATGACAGAATGGCTCCTGTAATTCTTGTGGCAGAATGATTCCTGCAAAGTTTATGACAGAATGGTTCCGGGAAATCTTATGGCAGAATGATTCCTGCAAAGTTTATGACAGAATGGCTCCTGCAATTCTTATGGCAGAATGATTCCTGCAAAGTTTATGACAGAATGGTTCCTGGAAATCTTATGACAGAATGGTTCTGGGAAATCTCATGGCTGCTGATCACGCCAGAAACAGAGTGGCTTGAAATAATCTCGTGAAAACAAAAGCTGCGCCACAGCCCAGCCAGGCTATCGCGCAGCGTAGTTTACCTCATGTGGTTACTTCGCCATATAAAATTACTATTCTGTATGAATAAATGATTGTACTGTTACCAGATAATTTACCGTCCTGCACGGACTGCCCAGCGCATCTTGGTTGACCGGGCACGGCCGTTCTGACGGCATTCTTCCGCAGTGGGGCGGATGACATCTGTTGCAATCTCTTCAAATATTCCTTCCCGATAGTACTGCTGGAATGCCTTTTTTACCAGACGGTCTTCTCCGGAATGGAACGTAAGAATTGCTACTCTTCCCCCATCAGCCAATGCCTCCGGGAGCGCATTCAGAAACGCCTCCAGAACTTCAAATTCACTGTTCACATCAATACGCAGTGCCTGAAATACACGTTGACAGGTCTTCTTTAAAATATCCTTCTTTTCTTTATTCTCCGGAAGAAAACACAATGCACGTTCAATAGCCTCACGTAATGCCGTTGTGGTATCCATGCTTCCTCCCTTTTTGAACGTTTTGCAGATCTCGGATGCAATCTGTTCTGCATAGGGTTCATCGGAGTTTTCCACCAGCATTCCGATCAGTTCCTCCCTGTTAAGCTCCCGGAGTCTCTGTGAAGCCGGAATCCCGTGCTGCGGATCAAGACGCAGGTCAAGCGGCCCGTCTGCTTTATAGGAAAATCCTCTTTTCGGATCATCAATCTGCATGGAGGACACACCAAGATCCGCCAGCATGAAATCAAACGGACCATATTCCTTGGCTACCGTTTCCAGATTGGCAAAGTTCTGTTGAAGAATCGTAAGGATTTCTTCTCCATATCCTGCTTTTTGAAGCCGTTCTCCGGTCTTTACAATTTCGATGGGATCAACATCAAGTGCATACAGATGTCCCTCTGGAGCTTTCCTTCTGAACACTTCCTCTGAATTATTCTCTGAGTTGTCCGCCGGATTATCCCTTGAATTGTCCTCTGGATTGTCCGCCGGATTGTCCCATGAATCATCCTTTGTCTGAGCGTCATCCTTTATATAGACTTCATCTGTCAGCTCTGATGTCCCTGACATCTCTGTCAGTTTTTCCAGCATCTTCCGGGTGTGTCCGCCGTAGCCAAGTGTTGCATCCAGTCCCTTTTGTCCCGGACGGATCTGTAAGAAGTCCAGGATCTCCTTTACCATGATGGGAATATGCATTCCTGCGGGAGTACTACCCTTCTCAATTACCCTTGCTACTGTATCGGCATATTTCTCAGGATCATGCTCTTTATACTTTTCTTCAAATGTTCTGGGATGTGTTCCCTTATAACGCACGCGGCGCTTATGTGTTGTTTCTTCTGGCATTTTGACCTCTGTTTCCGTGCAATCTGCAGCTTGCGGTTACTCTCTGAACCGTTACTATTTTAGCACGAAAGGTAAGGCTCTATCAACTATTGTTGCTGATCGGCTGCAAGTGCCTGATCAATCAGATCCTCAAGCATCTTCTTCTGCTTCTTTTCCGTGATGGCTCCTACGATAGGATCACCTACCAGGTTGCCGTTGCGGTCAACCACATACGTAGTCGGATAGGCATAAATATTCATTGTAAATTTTCCTGCCTCGCTGTCAGACGCAAAGTACACGTTCTGATAAGCTGCACCATTCTTTGACAGCACATCCTTTGCTTCTGCGATTTCATTCTCATTACCGTCCAGTGTAAAGGCATTCACGCCGATCAGCGCTCCTCCTTTTCCTTCAAGCTCCTTATTCAGTGCATCCAGCTCTGAAAGCTCACCCACACAGGGACCACAGGTGGTAAACCAGAAATTCACAACCGTAACGGCATTACCTGCAAACAGCTCACTGCTCTTTACTTCATTTCCGTCCAGATCCTTTCCCTCAAAGCCAGGGAACTTCTGCGCATTGCTGTCATCAGATGTCGTCTCCGTGATATTGTCACTGCTGTCATTGCCGTCTCCATTACTGTCTGCCGGCATACTCATTCCGCCGTCCGCATCATCGCTGTCTGCCTCCATATTCATTGCGCTATCCAGATATTTCTGGGCAACCTCCGGGTATTTTTCCTCCAGCATCGTCAGTCTGCTTTCAAGCTCACTGATCTTCTCCGCCTCACTCTGAAGCGTCTTCAGCTCCTCCTCTGTAAACTGATCCTTCGCTGCTTCAATGGTCTTAAGCAGAAATTCACCGTAGTTTTTCCCATCCTCAAGCATGGCCATTCCCTTGTCAGCCTCCAGATACACCTTTTCCCAGAGATCTGTATTCTCTGAGAGGATTTTGTTCTCCTGCTCCATCAGTTCCCTGTACAGGGCAAGCGCTTCCTCTTCGTTTTGCGGTTCGTCACTCGTGACAGAGCCGGTTTCACTCTGCTCTGTCTGTTCTGTCTGCTCTGTCATCTGATCTCCATCCTTTGCACTGCAGGCTGTCATAGCCGGCACCAGCAAAGCAGCAAGTAGTATTGCCAGCAGTCTGCCGGCTAAATTTCTTTTTTTCATGTGTTATTCTTATCCTTTCTACTACAATATATTTATGGCGGATCCCCCTTACTGTCTGTAAGGAATGATCCATCCTGCCGGCATAGGTTCATTGTTATCTTACACCTTCTGCTGCAGGTATGACCCCAGTATAGCATATGGAAATTAAAGTTTCTGTTAAGAATAGAAATTTAACGCGGAATTTATTTATCTTTGATATAATGTAACTGAACTGTTCTATCAGATTCGAATCACAGGATTCTTATCCTATAAAAAGGAGGACTTCTTTCATGCACCTGTTAGTAATTGAAGATGAACGTGCCCTGTGCGAAACCATTGTCCGTGACCTGCGCCGTCTTGCCTATAGCGTAGACTTCTGTCACGATGGAGAAGAAGCACTGGAGCTGTTATATACGGAACACTATGATCTGGTACTGCTTGATCTGAACCTGCCCGGCAAAGATGGCATGACGGTACTGCGTACTTTACGGCAGACTGACCACGAAACGCGGGTTCTGATCCTCTCTGCCCGGAGTGGAGTGGAGGATAAGGTGGCCGGACTGGATGCCGGAGCCAACGACTATCTGGCCAAGCCCTTTCATCTGGCAGAACTGGAAGCGCGGATCCGCAGCCTGACCCTGCGGCAGTTCACCCAGCAGGATGTACTTCTTACCTGTGGAGCTCTGACCTTCGATACACGTACAAGAGCTGCCAGCGTAAAGGGACAGAGCCTGTCTCTTACACGTAAGGAAACCGGCATTCTGGAATACCTGATGGTACATCAGGGACGTCCGGTAAGTCAGGAGGAGCTGATGGAGCATGTCTGGGACAACAGTGTAGACAATTTCAGTAACTCCATCCGGGTGCATATCTCTTCCCTGCGCAAAAAGCTACGCTCCGGATTGGGCTATGATCCCATCCGTAACCGCATCGGAGAAGGCTATCTGATTGGAGGTGATACCATATGAAAAAATTATCCCTGCAATGGCGTATCACACTCATGACCGTTCTGCTCATTGGTATTGCCTGTGTTTCCATGGAGCTTCTGCTGTGCAGGTCAGGCATCCATTATATGGATTCCATCGGTGAATCCCTTCAGGACTTAACCCCGGGGGGAGAGACAGACTTTTTCGATCCTGAAACGGTAGATCAGGATCAGGATCTCACCATCATCATCTATGGCGCTCAGGAAAGCTTCTGTATAACCAACTGGTATATTACAGCTATCGTGATCGTACTGAGCGGAATTCTGGCCTACTTTGTCAGTGGACATGCCTTAAAGCCCTTACGCAGCTTTTCTGCGCAGGTAGAAAAGGTACAGATCAACAATCTTACAGACATGAAAATGAACGAAAAGCTTCTGCCGGAGTTTTACCGGCTGAGTCATTCCTTTAATCAGATGCTGGACCGGCTGAATCAGGCCTTTGCAGCCCAGCGGCAGTTTACCGGTAATGCTGCCCATGAGCTGTGTACCCCCCTTGCGCTCATGCAGGCCCAGCTGGAGCTGTTTTCCGCAGAGCATCCCGATATCAATGCGGAAACAGCAGAATTTCTCCGGCTTTTGGGAGAACAGACGGAACGTCTGACCCAGATGTCAAAGACACTTTTGGAAATGAGCGGTCTTCAACAGGTGGCACGTAATGATCAGATCCATCTTGCTCCAATGATTGAGGAAATCTTTACAGATCTTGCTCCATTGGCGGAGAAGCGCGGCATCACGCTGGAGCAGGATGGCGATGGTGTCATGACTGGCAGCGATGCCTTAATCTACCGGCTGCTCTTTAACCTGACAGAAAATGCCATCAAGTACAACCGCACAAACGGTTCCGTCCGGGTTTGTGTAACCCGGGAGGATACGAATATCCACATTTATGTGACAGACACCGGATGCGGTATCCCTGCAGAGTTTCAGCGGAGTATCTTCCAGCCCTTTTTCCGGGTAGACAAATCCCGCAGCCGGGAATACGGCGGTGCAGGGCTGGGGCTTTCTCTGGTATGGGAAATCGCAGACCTCCATGGCGGTTCCGTCCGGGTAGCGGAAAGCTCAAAGCAGGGCACCACCATCGCAGTAGAGCTTCCCGCTCTGAGTTATTCCTGATCTGAGTTATTCCTGATCTGTGGCTTCCGTGCTCTCTTCCTCATCCGCCGCTTCAAAATAGGAAGAATCCTTATGCAGCAGATAATAGGTACTGCTGTCAATCAGGTAAACACTGCTGCCGTCATTGACCGTAAGATAATATCCGCCTGCGAGGGAATTGTAATCTCCGATCCGGAATACATACAGATCATTGGCAAGCTGTAAGGTGACAGTATCGGATTCGTCACTGATTCCATAATCCGAATAATCCGTCACATCGGTAATTTCCTGCTTTGCCGTAAATGCACAGATATCGTCCAGGTACGCAGATACCGTATCCTGATTAACCTGTCTGATGGTTTCTGCATTTTCCCCGTCTGCACCCTGGGCAGTGTCCTCCGTGGTATCTTCGGTGTCATCTTCAGCTGCAGCCTCAGTGATCTTTCCGGCGGTGGCTTCGCTCGTATCTATGACAGCCTCTTCCAGATAATTCCAGGTATCCTCCTGCCTATGCAGGGTAAATGAGCCACCATCGCTGCGGATAAACTCCATATCCGTTACTTCCTCTTTATTGATACTGACCACCGGCACACTTTCCTCTGTGGTGCCGGCCTCTTCCTGCATGAAATCTGCATCCTCATTCTTTTTAAGGAAGAGGAAGATCACCAGCAGCACCACAATGAGTATCAGCAGCACAATTAAGTTTCTCTTACTTTTCCTGTTCATTCTCGGTCACCTGCTTTCTTACAGCTTTCTCCTTCGGAACCAGATCACGAAGCCTATAACAATGAATCCAAACGGAATCACAATAACGGTCACCAGCGCCAGCACTGAAATCCAGCTTTGGGGAACCGTGAGGTATTCTACCTCATAATTCTTTACCGGGATAACCACACTGCTGCTTTCTCCTTCTTCCGTTCCGAATACCTGCAGCACTCCGGAGAACAGCTTCTGGTTCGTTCCGGCAACCATGGAATCGGCTTCCTGCGTAAACAGATTCTCACAGGAAAAGATCATTGCAGCTGACTCATTATCTGCTGCATCACCCGAAGACACATCTGTTTCACTAAGCTCATCCGTCTCCTGTTCATCCGGGGTTCCGTCTGTTATCTGTGCTGTACAGGATAATCCGATGTAGAATGGTCCATCCACATCACCCTCCTGTTTATCATAGCTGGTACTGTTTTCGATATCCTCCCGCACATAGCTCTCCTCTGATGACGCAAGCAACGGAGTCACTTCCACATCCTCTTTTTCCGTAAAGGTTAAGCCCTGACAATACGGTGCGAAAATATAGGAATTACCGGAATAAATATCCGATGTGACTGTATCGTATTCGACCGAGGGAAGAAGATAAAACGGATCCTGATAATAGCTGTCTGACGCCGTCTCGATGATGAGTCCTTTGGAAACCTGCACCCCGTAGAAATCAAGCAGCTTATTCAGATTCGGCATATCCTTTCCGGTATAGGCCGTATTAATAAAAATATCACCACCGTTGTTCAGATAATTCAAAATCTTCTGTGCATCATCCGAAGACAAATCCTCAGTCGGTTCATTCACAAATACAGCCACCGCATCCTCCGGAACTGCATCATAATCCATCAGATTGATCGTCTGCGTATCGATGTTCGCCTTTTGCAGGATGTCCGTAAAGGCAGCGTCCAGTTCGAGCTCGCCATGTCCGGTCACCATATAAAGCTTAGGCATATCCTCTGACAGCACATAAGAAATCGCGCTGGTAATCTGTCCCTCTGCGTCATACCCGGTCACGTTCTGGGAATATGTGGAATAATCAAACTCTGTAACATAAAGATCGTTGTAGTCCACAACCCGGCTGCGCTTGCTGCTTTCCACAATCACGCTGTTCGAGCTGATGCTTCCATCTGTGTACTTCGTATAAAACTTCGGGTTCACCGCCGGATCCACATAGGTCACCTTAACATGGGAGCTTAATCCTTCGTAGCTGTCCAAAGTGTTTGCCAACGTGCTGTCTGCCTGATTTTCATTGGCAAGGACATAAATCGTGACATCTTCGCCAATATTACTTACCAGCTCCTTCGTATCGTCCGTAAGCGAATACAGCTTGTTTGCAGTCAGGTCAAAAACAGTATACCGGCCAGGAAGCTCTGCAACAATCAGATTTAAGATCACCACAGCGGCAATGCTTCCGGCAATTACGGTAGAACTGTAGGCACTGAGGCTGAAATTCTTTTTTGAAACATGATAGCGCCGCTTCTGAATGGACTGCTCCGTAAAAATCAGGAACATCAGAATGACACTTAAAAAGTATACACAGCTTGCTAGCGAAAGACTTCCGTCCATGAGCTCATCAAATCTTCCCGACATATCAAATGCTGAAAGAAGCTTTGTCAGCCAGTTTCCCGTAGAGGAAATCATGTTGCAGATTGCATTCATTACATAACCTGCAAACAGAATGCCGAAGGAAATAATTGCTGCGATCATCTGGCTTTCCGTAATGGAGGATACAAATTCTCCAATTGCAATACAGGCAAGACCGTAAAGGAAAAATGCCCCGACTGCCAGATAGGATTCCGTTAAAGAAATCTCACCAAACGCACTCAGAACCAGAGGATAAATACCGATAATCGCAACCGGAATAAAAAGCAATGTGGACAATGCATAAAACTTACCCAACACAATATCTGAAACCCGGATCGGTGCTGTTAACAAAAACTGATCTGTTTTCTGCTTCCGCTCCTCGGCGAGAATCCGCATGGACAGCACCGGGACACTGAAAAAGAACAGGAAAATGACTGCCGACAGCGCATATCCAATATTGGGATAACCCATAAACAGATCATACGCCGTAAAATAAATACCAAATAAAAACAACGTCACACCAATAAACAACGGTCCTACAAAAGAATGAAAATAAGACCTCAATTCCTTTTTATAAATTGCCAGCATCTTCCTCACCTCCCTGTACGTCTTCCTGTTTTTCCGGCTCCTGATCTTCTCTGTCATGATCTGTCATTTTTCCAAAATCAACCGAATCGTTTTCTTTTTTCTTCCTATGTAAAAAGGAACCTGCCTTTCCCGATTTTTCCTGCTCCAGAGTCTCCTTCACAGCAGCCTCCCCTGTCAGTTCAAGGAATGCCTCTTCCAGTGAATCCTCTTTACGGCAAAGCGACAGGATCGGCATTCGGGCATCGGCAAGCGCAAAGAACAGATCGCGGCGGATGTCGTTTTCTGCCGAAGTGTGAATCCTTACCTTCGTGATCTCCGGATGCTCTCCCTCAACCAGTTCGAAGGATTCCACTTTTTCAAACCGCTGAAGCAGTTCCGTAAGCTCCTGTGGCGTGCCCTCGATCTCCAGCTCCAGTAAAACATCCTTTTCCATCTGATGAATCAGCTCTTCGGAGGTGCCTCTTGCCACCATTTTTCCTTTCGAAATAATCATAATCTCATCACAGACCGCCTGTACCTCGGACAAAATGTGGGAGCTTAAAATCACCGTGTGCTTTTCCCCCAGCTTCCGGATGAGCTCACGGATTTCAATAATCTGCTTCGGATCCAGTCCAACCGTAGGCTCATCCAGAATAATGATGTCCGGATATCCCAGAATCGCCTGCGCAAAGCCGACTCTCTGCCGATAACCCTTTGACAAATTGCGGATCAGACGGTGTCCCATATCTGCAATGCCGGTCATCTGCATGACCTCTTCCATCTGCGTCTTCCGATCCTGCTTCTGGATCTTCTTAATTTCTGCCGCAAAGGTCAGGAACTCCTCCACCGTCATATCCGGATAAACCGGCGGAATCTCCGGCAGATAGCCAATACACTGCTTGGCCTCCTGTGCATCCTTCATCATATCAAACCCATTGATCCTCACCGTCCCCTCCGATGGTGCAATATAGCCGGTCATGATATTCATGGTCGTACTTTTTCCTGCACCATTGGGACCTAAGAATCCATAAATCTTTCCCTCATCCAGTTGAAAAGTCACATGATCAAGTGCCATATGCTTTCCATACACTTTTGTCAGATTTTCTACTTCAATCAATCGAAAAGCCTCCTTTACAAATTTGGTCTGATAACACTGTATTGGGAAAATGTGATAAAAGAACAAAGATTTTGTGAAAAGTTTGTGTTTTCTATCCATATGACTTGAGAGTGTAAAATAAGGAAGAATTCAGGAAATGATATGTATCCCCTCATATCTTGACATGCCTGTGGGGATATGATACGGTCGAAGAACGGGGTTTCCATACATAATCCTGTAACTATCTTTATGACAGGCTTCAGATAACGAAGATACCTTATGACCAAAAGGAATGCTGTATAGCAACGGTTTTACAATACTTATGAAACAGAATCATTCTGAACTGAAACAACATATTTTACAGGTATGGAAGCTGAGTCTTCCCGCCATTCTGACACAGATTACCACGATTGTGATGCAATACATTGACTCTGCCATGGTCGGCGCACTGGGTGCCAATGCTTCTGCCTCCATCGGGCTTGTTTCTACAACAACGTGGCTCTTTGGCGGCGTTACTTACGCGGTTTCTGCCGGATTTTCGGTACAGGTTGCCCACCACATCGGTGCCGGTGAGGAAAAAGAAGCCCGCAACGTGGAGCGTCACGGTCTGCTTACTGCTTTTTGCCTGTCGGGAATTTTGTGTCTGACCGGAATTTTATTAAGTCCGCATCTTCCCACCTGGCTGGGCGGCGGTGAGGATATTATCCGGGATGCCTCTGCTTATTTTCTGGTGTTTGCACTGATGATTCCCTTTTCGCAGCTAAATTCCCTGTCCTCTGCCTTTCTGCAATGCAGTGGGGATATGGTGACACCAAGTATCTTAAATGCTGCCATGTGCGTTCTCGATGTAGTTTTCAACGCTCTGCTGATTCCGCACTTTGGCGTTATGGGCGCCGGTATGGGAACAGCGCTTGCCTGCGCCGTAATCAGTCTGACGATGGCATGGCGCTGCTACTTCTGCAATCCTACCCTTTCTCTGCATCGTAAGGAAAAGGGATGCTTCGAACGGAATATTTTACAGAAAGCATTGAAAATCGGGACTCCCGTCGCTGTTCAGGAAATCGCCATGAGCGGAGCACAGGTCGTATCAACTACCATCATTGCTCCTTTGGGTGCGATTGCAATTGCTGCCCATTCCTTTGCCATCACTGCTGAAAGCTTCTGCTACATGCCGGGATACGGAATCGGATCTGCCGCTACCACTTTGGTTGGAAGAAGTATCGGGGCGAAGGAAGAGACCCTTGCCCGGCGGTATGGGATCATCTGTACGGTTATGGGGGCTGTTTTTATGGGACTGACAGGACTTCTGATGATGTTCCTGTGTCCTTTTGTCTTCCGGGTGCTTACTCCCGATCCCAATGTCCGTCAGCTTGCAGCACAGGTTCTGCGAATTGGGCTGCTGGCAGAGCCTCTGTACGGAGTCTCTATCGTCGCTGCCGGTGCTTTGCGTGGCACCGGAGATACCTTTGTCCCAAGCCTGATGAACCTCGGAAGCATCTGGATCGTGCGAATCGGACTGGCTCTGCTTCTGGTCGGTCCTCTTGGACTTCAAGGCGTGTGGATTGCCATGGCAACAGAATTGTGCGTCCGTGGACTATTGATGCTGTACCGTCATAAAACGACACCATATTATAAAAGAACGTCTATGATTGACTTGCACTAAATGCTCTGCACAAACAGGGGTGCCCTCCTTCGAGGACACCCCTGTCTCATTATCCCTTATATTGCTTCAGGAACCTGATCGTTCCTGTTATCCTTCAATGGAAATCCGTTTCCTGGTTTCAACTGCCTTGGCTTCCTTCTTAGGAACATCCAACTGCAGGATACCATTTTCGAATTTACCATGAATGTCGTCTTCGGAAATACCGTCACCGACATAGAAGCTACGGCTCATCGAACCGGTGTAACGCTCCTGACGAATATAGTTACCCTTCTTATCGGTTTCATCCTTATCAAGACCCTTAGCTGCGGAAATGGTTAAGTAACCATCTTCCAGCTGAACCTCGATCTCATCTTTCTTGAAACCAGGCAGATCTACGATAATTTCATATCCGTTGTCCAGTTCACGGACATCGGTCTTCATTACGTTCTTTGCATGTTTACCATACAGTTCCTTGCTTACATCCGGAAATGCAAATCCATCCATAAAGTCATCAAAAATATCTCTACCAAATACACTAGGCATCATCATAAGTCATTCCTCCATTCTCTTGACACCAACAGCTGTGCAACCTCTGCACACTGCTCATGAAACCTATGTCTTATTGTTATTATTACGGAACGAAGGATTTTGATTCATCGGAATGGAACTTCCTTTCAGAAGATCTCTTCTGATTGATCTCCTTTCCTTTGTTCTAAATGTAATATAACACCTATTATTAGCACTGTCAAGAGGTGAGTGCTAATTTTTTTGTGAACTTTCTGTGACCACTTTTTGTGAACATACATTTCGCAATATTATGGTTTTACAGTTTCTATAGCCTTCTGCCTTTATTTCCCTTCCGATATATGATATATATGATAACTCCAATCAATGCGGTGCCTGCAAAAGCACAGGCAATCAGAATTCCCACATTATTGCCGGGGGTTTTCTCCGGCGCCAGATCAGCACTGTCATCCGGCTTTGAATCATTGCCCGTGGAACTGTTATCCACTGCCGGTTTCTGATTATCCCCGGTATCCTCCGTGCTTTGACCTTCTGTGGCCTGATCTTCTGTAATCTGATCCTCCGATGTGTCCGTCGAACCCGGCTCATAATCTTCGATAAGAGGCTGACTGCTGTCTTTATTTGCGGTCTTTTCGTTATCATTCACTATAAGCTGTGCCGGAGCTGCCTTTGGTTTGGAGCTTTCACCAGCCTGCTCTGCCTGCTTTATCCAGCCTGCATAAACCGTCCGGTTTCCATTCAGCCGGATCTCCGTAACGGGCTGTCTCAGATTCTGATCCGCATACCAGCCGCTAAATTGATAGCCTTCACGGGTTGGGAGGTAGCCGGAAAGATAGATCGTATGTCCTTCGAACGCACGAACTTGCTTGATACTGCTTCCACCACAGGTATCAAAAGTGAGTGTCGGATAGATCACCGGAGCTGTACTGCCTGAACCGGTGCTTTCTCCTGTTTCAGAGTCCGCTATATAACTGTTACTACCGGAATTGTCCTGTGCATGACTGCCGCCTGCTGCTTCAGTCTCCGGCGCCGTTGGTGTCTGCTTCTCCTTTTCAAATACAGCAACCAGATTTCTGTTTGACATAGCAATAAACGTATAATTTACATCATTACTTACCTCAATGCCGCCCTCGGTCCATTTCACGAACCTGTATCCGAAATTGGCTTTCGAATTCAGTGTAACAGAAGTATTTTCAATATGTACTCCTACACCATCGACTTTTCCGCCTGTTGCGGGATTTGCAGCTGCATCAATCTGGTAGCCCCATCCAGCCTTCAATGTCATGGTATATTGGACTGTATCATTTATAAAATCCCACTTTGTTTCGACACCATTCTTTGTATAGTACCAGCCTGCCATAGTACGATCCTGTTTAACCGGAGAAGGATCAGGTTCTGTTAATTTCCGGTTCCCACTCAAATCAACCTTCTGTGTACTTTGTCCTCCCCCGTTATTTGGATCAAATGTGATTGCAAGATAACCTGTCAATCCAGCCTGAGTGAAATCACCACCATAAATTAAAGCACCTTCCTGATTTACAACGCTGCCCTTAAATATACCACCGTTAATGGTTCCGGTGCCATCACTATCCACCCCATTTGTCACATTACTACTAAATACGCCTTTTTCAATTATTCCTGTATTTGTTACCGTTCCATTCTTAAATTCTGTACTTCCCGCTCCTGTACCGGTAATCTTCGCATATTCCGAATTATTATTGACATCTCCCTCTATGCTGCCTCCATCTGCATTTAGAATACCCTCATTTTTAACACTTCCTTTTATAAATGCATTGTCACATATTGTAAAATTAAACTCAGAATTACTATCCACTCCATTTGCACGTTTGTCTGCCTGACAGTCGCTTATGCATGCATTTCCGCCCATCAGAAAAGTTCCAAAATTTGAAATGAAAACCCCTCCTCCTGACCATGCCTCGCATCCGCTGATACTGCCACCCATCATTACAAAAGAGCACTCTCTTTCAACTGCTACACCGCCGCCTCTGGATAAAGTTCCTGTGAGCTTACAATTCTTAATCTCTCCGCCATTCATCCGAAAACTTGCCTTCTCCCAAAGCCAAACGCCGCCGCCTCTTTCTCCAGCTTCTTTACTCAAACAATTTTCGATTTTTCCCGCGTTCATGGTGAAAGCTCCGTCAACATCAACACACACACCTGCTCCACTTTCTGATATGCAGCCCAGAATGGCAGCGTCCCCATTCATTGTAAATTGCGCATTTTTTCCTTTCAGAAATACGCCTCCTCCGTAGCCTCTTCCCGCACTGCAACCGACGATGCTGCCTCCGTTCATCATATCAGCAGT
>USDI01000032.1 GCA_900553305.1 uncultured Lachnospiraceae bacterium | reverse complement strand
GTCTACTTACAACCTGCAGTAGCCGTTACGGGATTTGTTTTATGTGGCAGAATTATTGCAGGTTTATGTGAAAGACCAGTCGTTATACAGTTCAAAATTAATTAAGTTACCTACACCACATTTTGTGGTATTCTATAACGGAGTAGAAGAGAAGCCGGAGAAAAGAATTTTAAGGTTATCAGAAGCATTTGAAGTTCAGACAGATGATCCGGAACTGGAACTGAAAGTAATGATATTGAATATTAATCCCAGTATGAATGAGGAACTAAAAGAAAAGTGTCCGATTCTAAAGCAGTATACCCAGTATGTAGAACAGATCCGGTACAACAGCGTAAGTATGCCGTTGGAACAGGCAGTGGAAGCAGCGATTGAGTACTGTATCAGACGTAATATATTGAAGGAATTTTTATCGAAGCAGAAAGCGGAGGTAATTAAGATGAGCATTTTTGAATATGATGAAGAACGTGAAATGGAACTGATCCGGAGGGATGAACGAGAAATCGGAGAGCAGATTGGAGCAGAGAAGGAGCGCAAGAAAGCAGAGAAAGAGTTGAAAAAGGCAAAGCAGGAACTGGATGAGAATAAGGAGACCACCATCCGGTCCATTGTTTCGCTATGCAAAGAAATGGGCGGCAATCCGGAACTGGCAGTTCAGAAAGTGATTAAAAATTGTGGCTTAACTGGGGAGCAGGCGAAAGAAAAGGTTACCCAGTACTGGGAATAACATTTCAAAATTCCTATTCTTTCTCTGTCATGCCGGACTGGCCCTGACAGGAATCCTTGAAATCACGGGGAGAAACACCGAATTCCTTCTTAAATGCACGGAAAAAGGTGGTATAGTTGGTGAAACCGTAATTTGCACAGACTTCGCTTAAGGGAGTACCTGCAAGAATACTCGATTTGCTGGCATAAAGCCGCTGCTTCAAAATATACTGATGAGTGGAAACACCCATATTTTCTTTGAAGCTGTGAGCAATATAATATTTGCTGACATAAAAATTCTCTGCAAGAACATCCAAAGAAAGATCTTCTTCCAGATGGGAATGAATGTAATCACAAATTTGCGAAAAAAGAGCCTTGGGCTTCCGGTATGCGGACGGGGAAGAAGATTCGGATACAATCCGGTTTAACTGCAGCAGAAAGGCACTGGTATAGCAGGCAAGAAGCTGTTCATGAAAGGCCCCTGCTGAATGATACTCCTCCAACAGATCAAACAGTTTGCCGAACAGAAGCTGCGCAGCGCCGGAATCATTCCGGAAATGATACTGCTTCTTATTGAGAACAAGCTGAAAGCAGTAGTCAATCTGTGAGTGGGTACGCTTTAACTGGTTTAAATAATCGGCAGAAATCCAGAGGACAATACGGCGGTAGGTTTCCTTTTCGTTACGGAAGGCCGGACGATGATAGATTCCGGGAGGAATCAGGCAGATGTCACCCGGTGCAAGCGGATAGTCCTTGTCATCAATCAGGCAGTTTACCGGTCCGCTTAAGAAAAAGTACACTTCATAATGCTCATGACGGTGGCTGGATACCGGCTGGAGATTGGTGTCTTCATAGTAGAAGATTTCCAGACTCTGTCTGAGCATATTCTGACGGGTATTAAAGGTGGTTGTGTAATGTTTTGCCATAAGAAATGTACCCCTTCTATTAGTTGTTTATGGAAAAGGCAATTTTGTTGGCAGGCTCTGCGATTGGTACAGTATAGTACAATTACGATTCTACCGCAAGTTTTGCAAAGCAACAATCCCTTCCTTTTTTCAGAAAAATATGAGACACTGTAATTGCAGTAAGCAAATCCATGTGATCAGATCATTTAGGAATGACATGATGGACTGGTCGTAATGGTTTGAGATGGGAGGGATCTCATGCAGAAGAAAAGAAAACGAAGCTTTCGTAAAAAGATCAAATTACCTTTACATAAGAATCCGGTACAGCGCTTCCGGATGGAGCTGCGTAGGAGAGAGAAGACGCGCGCCAAAAGTAGGGAGAAGATTGCCAGAATTAAAATGCAGTATAAGACAAAAGCCGTGAAGCAGAAGGGCAGACAGAAAGAAAAGGCGGCAGGAAGGGTAGACAGGATGCTGTCGGCGGTTGTTTTCGTGTTAGGAGCAGGAATCATGGTTTTGGATGGCCTCTTAGAAAGCAGACAGCGGTATCCGAAGAAGACACAGGAAAAAGCTGATTCATGCAGTGCCGAAAATATACTCCCCCCAAAATGTAACATAAAAAATATAGTGCAGAACACAGAACAAACAGAGCACAAGAATCAGAACATAAGAAACAGAACATAGAACTCCAGAAGAAGTAAAACGCAATAAACAAAATATAGAAGCATATAAGAAACAAAACATAGAAACATAGCAAAATAAATAAAATACAGCAACAGAACAGAAGGACCGAAAATGAAGAATTCCGAGAACAAAACCATACTGGATTACGAAACCGTAGACTTTAATAAGGAAGAAAACTGTCTGGTGATTATTGACCAGACCTTACTTCCGGGAAAAACAGAGATTATTCAGCTAAAAACAGCACAGGAGATCTGGGATGCCATTTATCTTTTGAAGGTACGCGGGGCACCGGCGATCGGCGTGGCTGCAGCCTTTGGTATTTACCAGTTAAGCCATGAAATCTGGAAGAACCGGAAGGACATTTCCTACGAAGAATTTGAAAAGCAGTTCTTAAAGCAGAAGGAGTTTTTAAATTCCTCGCGTCCTACGGCTGTGAACCTTTCGTGGGCGTTGAACCGTATGGAAAAGGTCCTCCGGAAGGCACAGGAAGAAGGAAAGAGCGTTGAACAGATCGTAACGCTTCTGGGAGAAGAAGCCTTCCGGATGAAGGAAGAAGATATTGCTGTCTGCAGGGCAATCGGTGAAAACGGTCTTTCCCTTGTGAAACCGGGGGATGGAATCCTTACACACTGCAATGCAGGACAGCTTGCAACCTGTAAGTATGGAACAGCAACCGCTCCGATTTATTTAGGACAGGAAAGAGGCTATGGTTTCCATGTGTTTGCGGATGAAACAAGACCGCTTTTGCAGGGAGCAAGACTCACCGCCTATGAGCTGTATTCAGCAGGGGTAGATGTGACACTGATCTGTGATAATATGTCTGCAACCGTAATGAAGAATGGCTGGGTGAATGCGGTTTTCGTGGGCTGTGACCGTGTGGCGGCAAACGGGGACGCGGCAAATAAGATCGGAACCTCGGTCGTTGCTGCCGTTGCAAAACAGTATGGCATACCGATGTATATCTGCGCACCGACATCCACCATTGACTATGACTGTCCCACAGGGGATGACATTAAGATTGAGCAGCGTAAGCCGGAGGAAGTGACGGAAATGTGGTACAAGGAGCGGATGGCACCGGAGGGCGTGAAGGTTTTTAATCCGGCGTTCGATGTAACGGATCACTCCTTAATTACTGCAATTGTTACAGAGTATGGAATTGCACGTGCTCCATTTACGGAATCCCTCGCAGAGATTCGCAAGAAGAAAGAGGCTGCACAGCTTGTGAATGGGTAGTGAAGGATGGCTGCCGGTATGAAAAATAGCTCGGTATAGAGAAGAATTTTGACGTTAATTTCAGAGTATGGAGATCTGTATGAAAAAGCAAAAAGAGAAACAGCAAAAGAAGCAGCACGATCTGAACAGCAGTAAAGAAAATAACCGATTTTACCCTTCTGAAAAGGAGGCAAAAGAAGCAATCTTGGATATTGGACAGAGAATGTATGTCCGAAACTTTGTGGCAGCAAATGATGGCAATATTTCCATCCGTACAGGCGAAAACGAAGTCTGGGCGACGCCTACCGGTGTTTCCAAGGGCTTTATGAGCAAGAAGATGCTGGTAAAGGTGGATCTGCAGGGCAATGTCTTAGAGGGAACCCATAAGCCGTCTTCCGAAATAAAGATGCATCTGCGTGCTTATCAGGAGAATCCCGATCTGCGGTCGGTATGTCATGCGCACCCGCCGATCTGCACAAGCTTTTCCATAGCGGGAATTCCACTGGATATCCCGGTACTGGCAGAGGCCGTGATTACATTAGGGGATGTTCCGATTGCGCCCTACGCAGAGCTTGGGACGAAGGAAGTGGCAGAGGTGATTGCACCGTATTGCCATACCCATAACGGGGTACTGCTTGCCAACCACGGAGCCGTTACCTGGGCAGAGGATGCTTATGCCGCGTATTATCGTCTGGAATCCATGGAATATTATGCCAATATCCTGATGATTACAGGGAAAATTCTCGGAAAGCAGAACTGCTTTACCAAAGAGCAGGTCGATCGTCTGATTGCCATGCGTGAGAAGTTTGGAATTTCACGTGGTGGAGTACCAAGGACAGAGAAAGAAGATTGATTACGAAAAATTTCGAATTTATTTTAAAACATAGTCTTGCATATGGAAAAATGATATGCTATAGTACTGTATGTTGATGTGCTAAAGCGTTGAAGTACAAAGAAGTACGAAGATGCGCAGCTACCAACACTCTGGAGAGTCCCTGATGAAGGGCGCCGAAGGTGTACGGCAGGAAGCCTGCCAATCTCTCAGGCAAAAGGACAGAGCATTCTATATGCATGTTCTACTCTTTGGGGGGCTGATGAGAATCAGTCCTTTTTATATTTCTAAAAAATCATAGATGAGAGGGAAGAAAAATGTTAGGAAAAGTGTTAGGACAAATCAGTATCGTATTAACCGCGATTGACGATTTTGTGTGGGGTATCCCGTTGATCGTTCTCATCCTTTCGGTAGGTATTTATCTGACCATCCGGTTAAAGGGATTGCAGATCACGAAGATGCCCATGGCAATCAGGCACATCAGGGATAATGAAAAGACCGGCGAACACGGAGAAGTATCCAGCTTTGGTGCACTTTGTACGGCATTGTCCGCAACCATCGGTACCGGTAATATTGTCGGTGTTGCGACAGCACTGGTAGCCGGAGGTCCCGGAGCCTTATTCTGGATGTGGCTGGCAGCCCTGCTTGGAACCGCAACCAAGTATTCCGAGTGTCTGTTATCCATTAAGTATCGTGTGGTAGCAGAGGATGGGCATATTATTGGCGGACCGTTCTATTACATAGAAAAGGGTATGGGAAAGAACTGGAAATGGCTTGCAAAGATTTTTGCATTCTTTGGCGTCGGCGTTGGCCTTTTTGGTATTGGAACCTTCACGCAGGTAAATGGTATTACCAGCGCTGTGAAGAATTTCTTTGATCCTGACAGTCAGAATACCGTTCATCTTTTTGGAACAGATTACTCCATCGCAGTTGTGATTGCAGGACTGATCATTACCGTTTGCGTGGCACTTGTTATTATCGGTGGTTTAAAGAGAATTTCCAGAGTGGCAGAGGTGATTGTTCCTTTCATGGCAGTTCTTTATGTTGCAGTAGCACTCATTATTCTGATCTGCAATGTTACCAAGATCCCGGGTGCCATCGTTGAGATTGTGCAAGGAGCATTCGGTATCCGGGCAGCCGCAGGTGGTGCACTTGGCGCCATGATGATTGCCATGCAGAAGGGTATCGCCAGAGGTATCTTCTCAAATGAAGCCGGTCTTGGTAGTGCACCGATTGCCGCAGCCGCAGCCCAGGTAGAAGAGCCTGCCCGTCAGGGACTGATTTCCATGATGGGAACCGTGATTGATACTCTGGTAATCTGTACTATGACCGGACTTTGCATCGTTATTACCGGTGCATGGGATATGGGGCTTGAGGGTGTAACTGTAACGGATAAAGCATTCCAGATGGGACTTCCGCTTCCGAATCAGCTTTGCTCCTTCATCCTGATGATCTGTCTGGTGTTCTTTGCATTTACAACGATCCTTGGATGGGATTACTATAGTGAAAGATGCCTGGAGTATTTATGCGGCGGCAGGTTGAAGGTGGTTAAGGTATATCGTTGGATATACATTCTTGCGATCTTTATCGGACCTTACATGACGGTAAGCGCAGTGTGGACCATTGCCGATATATTCAACGGACTGATGGCGATTCCGAACCTGATTGCACTGGTTGCATTGAGTGGTGTTGTGGTTGCTGAAACCAAGGTATATTTTGATGGATTAAAGAAATAAATAGGCCTGTCTGATAACGATTCAGGATGAAACAGAAGAAAACCATTTTCTCCGTACAGCGCAGTGCGTTCATGGAGATAATGGTTTTTTGTTTATCTGTGTTTGTTCTTTTTTAAACGATCTACTGGACACCGCAGGGGAAAAGTAGTAAATTACTACTGTATCATAGTTGATATTATAACTGGTTACAGATAAATGAATCTGTGGCAGCAGTTATTCAAAAGGGAATAGAAAATAAGAAAAGAAAGGATGAAGATCATGGCAAGAAAAGTTGTTTTGGCAGGCGCATGCCGTACCGCAATCGGAACGATGGGAGGAACCTTAAGCAATACTCCGGCACCGGATCTCGGAACGGTTGTTATTAAGGAAGCATTAAAGAGAGCAGGAGTAGCACCGGAAATGGTTGACGAGGTTTATATGGGATGTGTAATTCAGGCAGGTCTTGGACAGAATCCGGCAAGACAGGCAGCAGTGAATGCAGGAATTCCGGTAGAAGTACCTGCAACAACCATCAATGTTCTTTGCGGTTCAGGACTGCATTGTGTCAATCTTGCTGCCAAGCTGATTGCAAACGGAGAAGCAGATATTATCGTAGCAGGTGGTATGGAGAATATGTCAAAGGCTCCTTACTTATTATATAATGCAAGATTCGGATATCGTATGGGAGCAGCCATGATGGATGACGCTCTGCTTCGTGATGCATTGCATGATGCATTCGGTGGATATCATATGGGCATTACCGCAGAGAATATAGCAGAAGAATGGGGACTTACCAGAGAGCAGCTCGATGAGTTTGCTGCATGGAGCCAGAATAAATGTGAAAAGGCACGTGCAGAAGGCAAGTTCAAGGATGAAATTGTTCCGGTAGAAGTAAAGAAGAAAAAGGAAACAATTTTGTTTGATACCGATGAAGGACCAAGAGACGGTGTGACGGTAGAAAGCTTAAGCAAGCTTCGTCCGGCGTTCAAGGAAGGCGGTAAGGTAACAGCCGGTAATGCATCCGGAATCAACGATGGTGCAGCGGCAATTATTGTTATGAGTGAAGAAAAGGCAAAGGAACTTGGCGTGACTCCGATGGCTACCTGGATCGGTGGAGAACTGGCTGGTGTGGAACCAAGAATCATGGGAATCGGACCGGTGGCATCCACACGTAAGGTTATGGAGAAGAAGGGCTACAAGATTGAAGACTTTGACCTGATTGAAGCGAACGAAGCATTTGCAGCACAGTCGGTTGCAGTCGGACATGATCTGGGCTTTGATATGGATAAACTGAATGTGAACGGAAGTGCGATTGCACTCGGACACCCGGTAGGAGCATCCGGATGCCGGATTCTGGTTACCCTGTTATATGAAATGCAGCGCCGTCATGCAAAGAAGGGACTTGCAACGCTCTGTGTCGGTGGCGGAATGGGATGCTCTGCCATTGTCGAAATGGATAATTAAGAAAGGTTTGGTTAATATTTATGGCAAATATCATTTCAGATGAAACCATTGAATATGTAGGAATTCTGGCAAAGCTGGAACTGTCTGAGGAAGAACGCGAACAGGCAAAGAAGGATATGGGAAGCATGCTGGATTATATTGATAAGCTCGGCGAGCTCGATACTACAGGTGTTGAACCAATGTCCCATGTTTTTCCGGTACACAATGTGTTCCGTGAAGATGTGGTAACGAATGGGGATATGCGCGAGGACATCCTTAAGAATGCACCCGGTGAGAAGGACGGTATGTTTATCGTTCCGAAAACCTTTGAATAAAAACAGAAAGGATATTTCAATGAAGATACTGGATTATACAGCCGTCGGGCTGGCAAAGGCGATCCGGAACGGAGAAGTGACGTCGCCCGAAGCCGTACAGGCGGTTCTTACACAGATCAAAGAAAGAGAAGAGTCTCTTCACTGTTATGTAACAATTGATGAAGAAGGTGCACTGCGGAAGGCGCAGGAGGTACAGAAGAAGATTGAGGCGGGAGAACTTACGGGGCCCCTGGCAGGTGTTCCTGTAGCAATCAAGGACAATATGTGTACCGAGGGAATGCTGACCACCTGTTCTTCGAAAATTCTTGGTAATTTTATTCCGACATTCTCTTCAGAGGCCGTATTAAATTTAGAGAAAGCAGGAGCTGTGATTCTTGGTAAGACCAACATGGACGAGTTTGCCATGGGTTCTACGACAGAAACCTCTGCCTTTGGCGCAACGAAAAATCCCTGGAATGAAGCCCATGTACCGGGAGGATCCTCCGGTGGATCGGCAGCAGCCGTTGCTGCTAAGGAATGCTTCTTTGCACTTGGTTCAGATACCGGTGGCTCCATACGTCAGCCGGCTTCCTACTGTGGCGTGGTTGGAATGAAGCCAACCTACGGAACGGTATCCCGATACGGACTGATTGCCTATGGATCCTCTTTGGATCAGATCGGGCCTTTGTGCAAGGATGTGACCGACTGCGCAACAATTCTTGAAGTGATTGCCTCCCACGACCCGAAGGATTCCACTTCGGTAGAGCGCGAGGAGAACGATTTCACATCCGCACTTGTGGATGATGTACAGGGCATGAAGATTGGTATCCCGCGTGATTACTTCGGAGAAGGACTGGATCCGGAAGTTAGGGAAGCCGTTATGAAGGCAGCCGGAGAATTAAAGAAAAAGGGTGCAGTTGTAGAGGAGTTTGATTTGAGCCTTGTGGAATATGCGATTCCGACCTATTATACGATTGCAGCCGCAGAAGCAAGCTCGAACCTGGAACGGTTTGATGGGATTAAGTACGGCTACCGTACAGAAGACTATACAGGACTCCATAACATGTATAAGAAGACCCGTTCGGAAGGCTTTGGACCGGAAGTAAAGCGTCGTATCATGCTCGGTAGCTTTGTATTAAGCTCCGGTTATTATGATGCATATTATCTGAAAGCACTCCGTGTCAAGGCACTGATTAAGAAAGCCTTTGATGAAGCGTTTGCGAAATATGATGTAATTCTTGCTCCCTGTGCACCGACAACCGCACCGGAGCTTGGAAAGAGCCTTTCCGATCCAATTAAGATGTACTTAAGCGATATTTATACGATTTCCGTGAATCTGGCAGGACTTCCCGGAATCAGCATTCCTTGCGGTATCGATTCCAAGGGACTGCCGATCGGCTTGCAGATGATCGGAGACTGCTTTAAAGAAAAGAACCTGATCCGTGCAGCTTTCGCTTATGAATGCAGCAGGGGATCATTTGGTGAAAAGGAGGGTGAGTAAATGGCTAAACAGTATGAAACCGTCATTGGTCTTGAGGTTCATGTAGAGCTTGCAACGAAGACCAAGATTTTCTGTGGCTGTTCTACCGCATTTGGTGGAGCACCGAATACTCACACCTGTCCGGTATGTACCGGTATGCCGGGTTCTTTACCCGTATTAAACAAAAAGGTGCTCGAATATGCCGTAGCGGTCGGACTTGCTACGAACTGTACGATTACCCAGTATTGTAAATTTGACCGTAAGAATTATTTTTATCCGGATAATCCGCAGAATTATCAGATTTCCCAGCTGTATCTGCCAATCTGCCGCAATGGTAAGGTAGAGATTGAAACGGAGGCGGGAAAGAAGGAAATCGGAATCCATGAGATTCATATGGAGGAGGATGCCGGAAAGCTGATCCATGATGACTGGGAAGACTGCTCTTTGGTTGATTATAACCGTTCCGGTGTTCCGCTGATTGAAATCGTGTCAGAGCCGGATATGCGCAGTGCAGATGAAGTGATTGCTTATCTGGAAAAGCTGCGTATGATTGCACAGTATCTGGGAGTATCCGATTGTAAGCTTCAGGAGGGTTCCATGCGTGCAGATGTGAACCTGTCCCTTCGTGAAGTGGGAGCAACGGAATTCGGTACACGTACCGAAATGAAGAACCTGAACTCCTTTAAGGCGATCCGTCGTGCAATTGAGGGTGAAACCGAGCGTCAGATGGATCTGCTGGATGCCGGGGAGAAGGTCGTGCAGGAAACCAGACGATGGGATGATAATGTCGGTGAATCCTATGCGATGCGAAGCAAAGAGGATGCACAGGATTACCGTTACTTCCCTGATCCGGACCTTGTACCGATCGTATTAAGCGACGAATTCTTAGAGGAGATCCGCAGCAGACAGCCGGAGTTCCGTAATGAAAAGAGGATCCGTTACCGTGAAGAATTCGGAATTCCGGATTATGATATTGAGATTATTACAGGCTCCAAGAAAATGGCAGATCTGTTTGAACAGACCGTTGCTTTGGGTACACAGCCGAAGAAGGTATCCAACTGGTTGATGGGCGAAACACTCCGCATTCTCAAGGAGAAGGAACTCGATCCGGAGGATATCCGTTTTTCACCGGAACACCTTTCTGCATTGATTGCACTGCAGGATTCCAGAGCCATTAACGGTGCAGTTGCCAAGGAAGTCTTTGAGGTCATGTTTGAAGAAGATATGGATCCGGTTTCTTATGTGGAAGAAAAGGGATTGAAGACTGTCAATGATGAGGGGGCACTCCGAAAAACCGTGGAAGAAGTGATTGCCAATAATCCGCAGTCGGTAGAGGACTACCACAATGGTAAGGAAAAGGCAATTGGTTTCCTGGTTGGACAGACCATGAAGGCCATGAAGGGCAAATGTGATCCGGGTATGGTGAATCAGTTATTAAAGGAACTTCTATAAGCCGGTGTTTAAAATTTGTGGTAACGATTCTGCCTGATGCAGGCATTCACAGGAAGTGGTTTTGCATGCTTGTGAATAGTTACGGTTTATGGATGTTAGAAAACGATGAAAAGCACTTTCTTGTGATTATGCACAAAAAAGTGCTTTTTTCTTTGTCTTCTTTTACATCTTTTACCTTGCACTTCGGAAAAAGGTGTGATAGAATATCTTTCGGTGACGCACATGTGTCTTTTGTACAAAGACAATCAAAGACAAGTGTACGCCGGGTGGGGACGAAAGACAGGAGAAGATATGGGAAGCAGATATTATGTTGTGAAGGAACAGGCCGTTCCGGAGGTGCTTCTTAAGGTTGTACAGGCGAAGAAGCTGATTGATTCCGGTAAGGCGGTGTCGGTGAATGAGGCTGCAGAGGCAGTCGGAATCAGCCGGAGTTCCTTTTATAAGTACAAGGAGGATATTTTTGAATTCCATGATAATGCGCAGGGAACGACGATTACGCTGACCTTCCAGATGGAGGATGAGCCTGGAATTCTCTCCGATGTGTTAAAGGTGATTGCCGAATTCGGAGCAAATATCCTGACCATTCATCAGAGTATTCCGATTAACGGCGTGGCATCCTTAAGCCTGAGTGTCCAGGTGCTTGAAACAACCAGAGACATTTCAGAAATGCTTGAAACGATGGGAAAGCACAGGGGTGTCCGGAACGTAAAGATCCTTGCACAGGAGTAAGCAGACAGATCCGGAAACGGATAGGGAAATAAAGAAGGAAAACAAAGGAGACGAAACATGATTCAGGTAGCAGTAATGGGATACGGTACCGTAGGAAGCGGTGTCGTTGAGGTAATTGAAAAGAACAAGGAAGAGATCAACAAGAAGTCAAACGAAGCTCTGAATATTAAATATATTCTGGATCTTCGTGATTTCCCGGGAGATCCGTATGAAGACAAGATCGTTCACGATGTAGAGGTGATTCTGAACGATCCTGAGGTACAAATTATATGTGAAACCATGGGAGGTTTAAAGCCGGCTTACGAATTTACGAAGCGTGCCCTGATGAGCGGCAAGAGTGTATGCACCTCCAATAAAGAGCTGGTGGCAACACACGGACCGGAGTTGATTCAGATTGCACATGAGCATACCTGCAATTATCTGTTCGAGGCAAGTGTCGGCGGTGGTATTCCGATTATCCGTCCTTTGAATTATTCACTTACCGCAGAGAAGATTGATGCCATTTCCGGTATTTTAAATGGTACGACCAACTATATTTTAACCAAGATGGAGCGCGAAGGTGCTGCATTTGAAGAGGTGTTGAAGGAAGCACAGGAAAAGGGCTATGCAGAACGCAATCCGGAAGCCGATGTTGAAGGCTATGATGCCTGCCGTAAGATCGCGATTCTCTCTTCCTTAATGTGTGGTAAGAATGTCCGTTATCAGGATATTTACACCGAAGGAATTACGAAGATTACCGCAGACGATTTTAAATATGCGAAGGTGATGGACTGCACCATTAAATTACTTGGGCTTGCAAAGGAAGAGAATGGCGGACTTTATGCCATGGTTTCTCCGTTCCTCATTTCGAAGAGCCATCCGTTATCCATGGTAAATGATGTGTTTAATGCCGTCTGCGTGCATGGCAACATGCTTGGCGATTCCATGTATTACGGAAGAGGCGCAGGCAAGCTTCCGACAGCGAGTGCGGTTGTGTCCGATGTCGTAGACTGCGCAAGACATATTGGAAAGATCATTACCTGCTTCTGGGATGCAGAGGATGTGAAGCTGACAAATGTGGACGAAGTAGAGCGTGCTTTCTTTGTACGTGTAGATAAAGCAAAAGAACAGGAAGCAAAAGAGATCTTTGGAGACGTGAAAGAGATTACAGCGGGAGTGGACGGAGAGTTTGCTTTTGTAACCGGACGCATGAGCGAAAAGGAATTCAATGAAAAAGCTGAAAAGGTCGGAGTGATCAGCCGGATCCGTTTCGCGTAAGCATTGAGTCATGCAACTTATGAATGGCAAGGCGAGATGAAATCCATACAGAAATAGAAAAGAGGAGAATCACCATGAGTGAGAAGAAATATATTGTAGTGTTGGGCGATGGCATGGCAGATGAACCGATTGAGAGCCTTGGAGGCAGGACACCGATCGCATATGCCAGCACTCCTGCACTGGACCGTTTGAGTAAATTATCTGAAATCGGTATGGTTCATACCATTCCGGAGGGCATGAAACCGGGAAGTGATACGGCGA
This sequence comes from uncultured Lachnospiraceae bacterium, assembly GCA_900553305.1. GTDB lineage: Bacteria > Bacillota > Clostridia > Lachnospirales > Lachnospiraceae > Suilimivivens. The sequence continues at coordinate 2,703 of USDI01000032.1, read as the reverse complement.
ATCTTTCGGTATTGGGATATGATCCAAAGATTTATTATTCGGGACGTTCTCCGTTAGAGGCCTTAAGCATCGGGGTTCCGATGAAGGATACCGACATTGCACTCCGCTGTAACATCGTAACGATTTCCGAGGACGATGTTCCATTTGAAGAGCAGAGAATCATTGACCATAGCTCAGGAGAAATCAGTACGGAAGATTGTGCTGTCTTATTAAATGAAGTAAAGAAGGAATTACAGAATGAAACCTATCAGTTCTATGTAGGAACCAGTTACCGCCATTGTCTGATCTGGAATCAGGGAAAGGTGCTTGATCTGACCCAGCCGCATGATGTATTGGAGCAGGTGATCGGCCAGTATCTTCCGACCGATGAACATCTTCTTTACATGATGAAGAGAAGCTACGAGATCTTAAAGGATCATCCGATTAACGTAGAGCGTAAGAAAAAAGGACTGAACCCTGCAAACTGCTGCTGGTTCTGGGGCGCAGGTACCAGACCGAGCCTTGCTCCTTTTGAAGAAAAGTATGGGAAAAAGGGCATGATGATCTCTGCCGTAGACCTGTTAAAGGGAATCGCTGTCGGTGCAAAGATGGGCGTTGCCCATGTCGAGGGTGCAAACGGCGGATTAAATACCAACTATGAAGGAAAGACACAGGCTGCGATTGATGCACTGCATGATGGATATGACTTTGCTTATATCCATGTGGAAGCACCGGACGAAATGGGGCATCAGGGAAGCGTGGAGCGTAAGGTGAAGGCAATTGAATATCTCGACCAGAGAGTGATCGGACCTCTTACGCAAGAGCTGGATAAGGAAGGCGTGGACTATCGCCTTTTAGTGATGCCGGATCATCCGACCCCGATCCGTCTGCGCACCCATACCGCAGACAGTGTACCGTATCTTCTGTTTGATTCCACAAAGAAGGAAGACCATACCTGGAATTACAATGAAGAAGAAGCCGCACAGAGCGGAAACTTTGTGGCGCATGGTCATGAAATGATGAATAAATTATTAGAACAGTAGGCAGATGAGGAGAATGCAGTTATGAAAAAAGTAGTAAAATTCGGGGGAAGTTCACTGGCGAGTGCGGAGCAGTTCCGCAAGGTCGGGGACATTATCCATGCAGACAAAGAGCGCCGGTATGTGATACCTTCTGCTCCGGGAAAGCGGTTTTCAGGGGACACCAAGGTAACCGATATGCTTTATGGCTGTTATGAGCTTGCAGAGAACGACAAGGATTTTAAGAGGGAGCTTCAGGCTATTGAGGAACGCTATCAGGAGATCATTGATGGCCTTTCCCTGACACTGTCCCTAAAGGAAGAATTTAAGACTATTGCAGAGAACTTCAAAAAGAAAGCCGGAGTAAATTATGCCGCTTCCAGAGGGGAATATCTGAATAGTATTATTATGGCAGATTATCTTGGTTTTCCGTTTATTGATGCAGCAGAAGTGATTCGTTTTGATGAGAACGGTGATTTTGATTCGGAAACCACCAATGATATTTTAAAGGAACGTCTGAAGGATATGGACAATGCGGTTATTCCGGGCTTCTATGGAGCTTATGCGGATGGAACCGTAAAGACCTTTTCCAGAGGCGGCTCCGATATTACCGGATCCATCGTGGCAAGAGCAGTCAAGGCTGATGTCTATGAGAACTGGACAGATGTTTCGGGATTTCTGATTGCAGATCCGAGAATCATTGAAAATCCGGAAAGAATTGATACCATTACCTACCGTGAACTCCGCGAGCTGTCTTACATGGGTGCAAGCGTGCTTCATGAGGATGCCATTTTCCCGGTACGCCGTGAAGGCATTCCGATCAATATCCGGAATACCAACCGTCCGCAGGATGAAGGCACCTGGATTGTGGAAAGCACCTGTCAGAAGTGCAAATATGTGGTGACCGGTATTGCCGGTAAGAAGGGCTTCTGTGCGGTAAACATTGATAAGGCAATGATGAATTCGGAGATCGGATTCGGACGTAAGGTGTTACAGGCGTTTGAAGATTATGGAATTTCCTTTGAGCATGTACCTTCGGGTATTGATACCATGACAGTATTTGTTCATCAGGATGAATTTATGGATAAGGAGCAGAAGGTTGTTTCTGCCATTCACCGTCTGGCAGATCCGGACAGCATCGATATCGAAGCAGATCTGGCATTGATTGCAGTCGTTGGACGCGGCATGAAATCCACAAGAGGAACCGCAGGAAGAATTTTCTCCGCACTGGCTCATGCGAATGTCAATGTCAAGATGATCGATCAGGGCTCCAGTGAGCTGAATATCATTATCGGTGTGGCAAATGAGGATTTTGAGACCGCCATTAAGGCAATTTATGATATCTTTGTATTGGCGAGACTGTAGGAAATATTCAGAATGGGAAGTGTGTCAGATAAGTTGTAGTTTAGCTGACTGACCGGCATAAAAAATCTGCCTCTGGCCTAAATTCCTGCATAAGGTCAGAGGCATTATTTTTTGTGCCGGCTTAAGGTTGTGGTAGAGACTGTATACAGAAAACTATAAATTATACATAGTGTAAGGCGAAAGTATTGATTACAGAGCAGTTTGATGAGTGGAGAGAGCGGTATTCAGAGGAATTATTTGAGTATATTCGAACTACCTGTGAATTAAAGACAGGTAAAAAATGTCTGGAGATCGGAAGAGCGTCGTGTAGGGAAAGAGTGTAGATCTCGGTGGTCGCCGT
>USDI01000031.1 GCA_900553305.1 uncultured Lachnospiraceae bacterium | reverse complement strand
TCGTAGCATCTTGCACGAAGCATGTTCCTTCCGTTAGAGGAAATTGATGCGATGGACAGCTGGGAAGGCAGCCAGTTAAACAAGGCAAAGGAAATCCTTGCTTACGAGCTTACCAAGCTGGTACATGGAGAAGAAGAAGCAAACAAGGCGCAGGAGAGTGCAAAAGCATTGTTCTCCACCGGTGTTGCTGCCGAAATGCCTACCACAGAACTGAGCGAAGAAGACTTTGTTGACGGTAAGATTGACATGATCGGTGTTCTGGTAAAAGCAGGACTCGTTGCAAGCCGTTCCGAAGGAAGAAGAGCGATTGAACAGGGTGGCGTTACCTTTGGGGATGAAAAGATTACGGATATCAAGGCTGCATTTGAAGCAGATGCCTTTGGCAAGGACGGCGTTGTGGTACGTCGTGGAAAGAAGAACTTCCGTAAGATTGTGGTTAAATAACAAAGTCATAGCTTGTAAGAGAGGGTACTATGAAGAATATCGAATATGAATACCGAAACCTCCCGATTCCGGGAGGCGGTTATGTGACCGGATTCCTGTTTGATCCGGATCGGGAAAAGGTATTGTATATCCGTACCGATATTGGGGGATGTTACCGGTTTTCTTATGAAAACCGGCATTGGGATTCGCTGAGTGAGTCAGTCAACATGTTTGACCTGAGTGAAACCTATCCGATTGCCATTGCCACGGATTTACAGCAGGACGAGACTCTTTATGTCATCAGCGGCATCAATGGGGAAGGCACACAAGGGACATTCAGCATCTCCCATGATGGGGGAAAGACCTATACGCGTGAGATAATTCCCTGTTTCGTGCATGGCAATCTGAACGGAAGAGGAACCGGATACCGTCTGGTGCAGAATTCGAAGGATAAAACGACGCTTTATTTTGCTTCCCAGAAGGATGGTCTGTTATGGACCGGAGACTATGGAAAAACCTGGGAGAAAACGGACATCTGCGGTGAAAGAAATCTCTCGAATGTCTGGTGTGCGCCGGATGGAAAGACGCTTGTTGTGGGGACTGCAGGAATTACGACCGGAACGAAAGAATGCAGGGGACACAGCCTTTATGTTTCCTATGATGCAGGGGCACATTTCGAGCCTTTGATGGAGCCGGAGAACATTACCATTCCGGAATCGAAATGGAACGGCTATGTGGCACACCGTTATGATTACGATGGCACGTACCTGTACTACACCATGAATTACACGGGAGCCCATTCCTATATTGTGGATATGGGATATAGCTGTGACTGCGGCGATCTGCTTGGCGGCCGGGTGATTCGTTATTCCTTTGATGAAAAGGGAAGGATTGCTTCCTGTGAAGATATCACTCCGATGGAATATGCGTTAAAGGGAGAGTGGGGAACGTATGCGCCGGGAACTGTGTTAACGTATGGCTTTGGCGGGATTTCAGGCTGCCCGAAGGAGCCTGGGCTGTTGGCATTAAGCACCCTTTGCCGCGAAGAAGGAGATATGGTTTATCTTTCGATGGATCATGGTGCTACCTGGCAGGTGGCGTTATACGATCTTGAGATCGGAAACCTGCATTTTCATGCTTCTTATATGAAGCCGGAATACAATGGCAAAGAATCTCTGCTGCACTGGCTGAGTGATATTAAGATCAATCCGTTTGATCCGGATGAGGTATGGTTTAACAGCGGAACCGGTGTGTTCGTCTGCCATAACTTTACATCAGAGCAGAGAAGCTTTGAGGACTGCTGTGACGGAATTGAAGAGACGGTGCACTTGAATGTATACAGTCCGGTAGACGGACCGGTGAAGGTGCTGGATATTCTGGGAGATCTGGGCGGCTTTGCTTTTGAAAATCTGGATACACCGTGTGAAAACTCTTTTGCGGATGCGGACGGCAACCGGTATATTACCTGCATCAATGCGGACTTTTCGGATGAACATCCGGAATATGTCATTGTAACGCCGAGAGGCAACTGGAAGGGCAAAACAAAAGGGGGACTGATCCTTTCGAAGGACTATGGTAAGACCTTCGTACGTCTCCCGTTGCCGTTTGGAATTTCCGATTATCTGGATGAACGCTTCCGGGAGATTGAATGCCCGAATGTAAATTCCGGATGGGTGGCAATGGCAAGCGATGCACAAACGATCTGTTATGGCGTGGCAGAAGGAATTGATCTGTATATGAAAGGAATCCTTGTAAGCCACGATCAGGGTGCCCATTTCCACAAGGCACAGATCTTTGGATATGGAACGGATGGAAGTGGTGATAAAGAGCTGACAAATGAAGCCATTCATTTGAAAATCTATGCGGACCGTGTGAATCCTTCCGTCTTTTACGGATTTGCGGATGGATTCGCCATTTACTTAAGTACCGATGGCGGCGATCATTTCTACCAGATCAGTGAACCGCTCTGTGAAGGAACTGTACTGGGGCTGATCGACTGCGCAAATAAAACGGAGATCCGTGGAGATGCCGGCAAGGAAGGTGTCTTTTACTGTGCAATGGGTAAGTACGGACTTTACCGCTTAAAGGTGGATCCGGAAACGAAGGAGATTCGGTTTGTACGCCTGACGAAAGAGGGCGAAAGCGTCTTCCGTATGGGACTTGGCGTGCTTCCGGGACAGGATTACCGCATCGGTGACAAGGCTCTTTATATCTGCGGAATCATTGAGGAGCAGTATGGCTTCTTCCGGTCCTTTGATGAAGGTAAGACGTGGGAGAAGCTGAACAACGATGCACAGCAGTTCGGGGACATCAACAGTATGGACGGCGACAGCAGAGAGCCCTATGTATTCTATATTGCGACCGGATCTTTTGGAGTAAAATATGGAAAACCGAAAGCCTGAGAAAAAGAAGCTTATAACCGGGGATACCCTGCCGTATCTGGGAGATACACTGACGCTTACCGTGGTGCGTGAGGATCGTAAGAGCGGCCGGATAAAGCGTGTGATGAACCGGCTCATTATGACGGTTCCCTATGATGCAGATGAAGTTTTCCGTGCCCGGCTTTTGGACAAATGGTTCCGGAAAGAGGCGCTTGCCGTTCTTACGGAAAAAGCGGAAGAGTATGCAAAGTTTTATGGCGTTTCCTTTACGAAAATCTATATCAAGGATCAGAAAAGCTGCTGGGGAAGCTGCAGCTCGAAGGGAAACATTAATTTTAACTGGCGCATCCTGTTAGCGCCGGAGCCGGTATGCGATTATATTGTGATCCATGAGATTTGCCACAGGCTTGAAATGAACCACTCACCGGAATACTGGAAGCTGGTGGAACGGCTCTGCCCGGAACACAGGCAGTACCGCAAATGGTTGAAGGATCATATCTATGAGCTTTATCCTTTTTAAGAAAAAGTTTTGAATGGTTCATCATTTCGCTATAATTTTACTGGAATTAGTCATATTTAAAATACCTCTCCACATACATTTTATTAAATGTGCGAGAGGTATTTTTATGGAATTGAATACGAACAGGGAATATGATTTATACAACGATATCAAGCAGCGCTGCAAGGGCGAGATTTACATTGGAGTAGTCGGTCCTGTGCGCACCGGAAAGTCCACATTTATCAAGCGGTTTATGGAAGAAATGGTGCTTCCGAATATGTCCGATGAATTTGAAAAGGAGCGTGCGGTAGATGAACTTCCACAGAGTGCCGGGGGAAAAACCGTAACCACGACAGAGCCGAAGTTTATTCCGAAGGAAGCTGCCAGAATTAAGATTCAGGAGGGAATGGAAGCCAGTGTGCGTCTGATCGACTGTGTCGGTTATATGGTAGAGGGCGCGGCCGGGCACATGGAGGACAGTGCGGAGCGCATGGTGAAAACGCCCTGGGCCAAAGAAGAAATTCCTTTTACCAAGGCGGCAGAGATTGGAACAAGGAAAGTCATTCAGGATCATTCCACGATCGGAATTGTCGTGACCTGTGATGGCAGCTTTGGCGAAATCGTACGGGAAAACTACATAAAGGCAGAGGAACAGACCATTAAGGAGCTGAAAAAGTTAAAGAAGCCGTTCGTGGTTTTAATGAACACGGTAAAACCCTATGGTGAGGAAGCAAGACAGTTATCGAAGGAGCTTGCCGAGAAGTATCATGTTACGGTTGTTCCGGTAAACTGCAAGCAGCTTGGCAAGGAAGATATTCTGCAGATCTTTGAAAAGGTGCTCTGTGAATTTCCAATCAGCTCGATGGAATTTTATCTGCCGAAATGGGTGAACATGCTTCCCATGGATTATCCGCTTAAGTCAGACCTTATTAATCAGATCAAGGACCTTATGGATCAGTATGAAACCATTAAGGACGCCAGGGAAAACGATGTCAATCTGGTAAGTGAATATGTCACCGCAAGCAAAATGGACGGAATCGATTTATCCAACGGATGTGTACGGATCTGGGTACAGATCGGAGACAATTACTATTATCAGATGCTGAGTGAAATGGTGGATGAACCAATTCAGAATGAATATCAGCTGCTTTCTTCCCTGAAGGATATGGCAAAGATGAAGAAGGAGTATCAGAAGGTCATTCATGCCATGGATGCGGTGCGGAACAACGGTTACGGCGTGGTATCCCCGGAACGGTCCGAGATCCGCCTGGATAAGCCGGAGGTCATCCGTCACGGCAACAAATATGGCGTTAAAATTCATGCGGAAAGTCCGAGCATTCATCTGATTAAGGCCAACATCGAGACGGAGATTTCCCCGATTGTCGGAAGCGAAAGTCAGGCCAATGATCTGATTAAATTTATCGAAACAGAGAGCGAACAGGGAGATGGAATCTGGGAAACCAATATTTTTGGCAAGTCCGTGGAACAGCTTGTATATGATGGCATCAACAGCAAGATTGCCATGATCGGAAATGAAAGTCAGTTAAAGCTTCAGGAAACCATGCAGAAGATCGTGAACGAATCCAATGGCGGTATGGTCTGTATTATTATCTAAAATCAATTATCTGAAATCAGAAGCTTACCTCTATTCATTTTCTCATAATTTTGGTATACTTAAATGGTGCAGGACTTCCTGCACCATTTATCATGATTTGGAAAGTGATCAATTGAAAAGTGATTAGAAAAGAGAGGGTATGCAATGAATCAGGTATATGAGAAGGTAACAAAATGCTACGAAAGTATTAAGGACAAAATTCCGTTTACACCGAAGGTTGCATTAGTGCTTGGCTCCGGTCTTGGCAATTATGCAGATACGATGGAAGTAAAGGGGGAAATTGATTATAAAGAAATCGAAGATTTTCCGGTATCTACCGTACCGGGACATGCCGGGAAATTTATATTTGGCTACGTGAAGGGCGTTCCTGTAGTATGTATGAAGGGACGGGTTCATTACTATGAGGGATATCCTATATCGGATGTGGTTCTGCCCACCCGCCTGATGAAGATGATGGGTGCAGAGATTCTGTTTCTTACGAATGCTTCCGGCGGGATCAATGGAGCCTTCCGGGCAGGTGACTTTATGCTGATTACCGATCACATTTCCTGCTTTGCACCAAATCCGCTGATCGGACCGAATGCGGACGAGTTCGGGGTACGGTTCCCGGATATGACCAGTGTTTATGATGAAGATTTACAGGAGATCATCCGCAATAAGGCGAAGGAAAACCGGATTGATTTAAAAGAGGGCGTTTATGTCCAGCTTACCGGACCTTCCTTTGAAGCCCCGGCAGAAATCCGTATGCTGCGGACGCTTGGTGCGGATGCGGTAGGCATGAGTACCGTAGTGGAAGCCATTGTGGCAAACCATATGGGGATGAAGATCTGCGGAATTTCCTGTGTCTGCAATCCGGCAGCCGGAATGAATGAACAGCCGCTGACCCATGAGGAGGTACAGGAAGCCTCTGCCAAGGCAGCGCCGTTGTTTGAACAGCTCGTTACCGAAAGCATTGCAGCATTTTAGGGAAAAGGAGGAAAGGCTATGTTTCATCTGGAGAGCATTCCAGTTACCGATCTGATTATTTCCGCCATGGAGGCAAGAAAGAAGGCCTATGCGCCGTATTCCAACTATATGGTAGGAGCGGCACTTCTTACGAATGATCTGCGGATTTATACCGGCTGTAATATTGAGAATGCCGCATTTACCCCGGGAATCTGTGCGGAACGCTGTGCAATCAGTAAGGCCGTCAGTGAAGGAAATTTGAAATTCAAGGCGATTGCCATTGCCGGAAGCCCGAAGGGAGAAGCGCTTACCCAGTATTCTTATCCCTGTGGTGTCTGCAGGCAGGTGATGCGTGAATTTGTGAAGCCGAATGACTTTTTCATTATTGTGGCAAAGAGCGTGGAGGAGTATCAGGTCTTTACGTTGGAACAGCTCCTTCCGGAGAGTTTCGGAAATGAAAATCTACAGGGAATTTAAGAAAAGAGGGTTGCAATGAAATTACGTTTTTACAATGCAAGAATCCTTTCCATGGAGGAAGGAATGGAAATTATCAAGGGAGAGGTCTGGACAGAGGATAAGCGGATTCTGTATGCCGGACCATCTGCCGCAAAGCAGGAAATCTGTAAGAAGCTGCAAAGAGAAGAAATTGAATTTAACCGTGAAATCGACTGTGACGGGGATTTGTTAATGCCCGGATTTAAGAATGCCCACACGCATTCCGGCATGACAGCACTGCGTTCCTATGCCGATGACCTGCCACTTAATGAATGGCTTAATGAACAGATCTTTCCGGTGGAAGCAAAGATGACGCCGGAGGATATTTATGAATTAAGCAGGCTTGCCATACTGGAATATCTGACAAGTGGCGTGACAGCCGTGTTTGATATGTATCTTACACCGGAGAGTATTGCAAGGTCCTTTGAAGATATGGGGATGCGATGTGTACAGGTGAGTGCACTGAATAATTTCAGCCAGTCCCTGGGGCTGATGGAGGAAATGTATCAGAAGCTGAATCAGCCGGAAAGCCTCAATTCTTATTTCCTTGGATTTCATGCGGAATATACCTGCAGCCGGGAATTGCTGGAGCAGGTGGCGGCACTTGCACAGAAATATCAGGCACCGGTCTTTACCCATCTTGCAGAAACAGAAGCGGAAGTGGAGGGCTGTAAGGAGCGTTATGGCATGACCCCGCTTGCTTTTCTTGATTCCATTCATATGTTTGACTATGGCGGTGGAATTTATCATGGGGTGCATATGACGCAAGAAGATCTCCGGATTATGAAAAAACGCGGACTCTGTATTGTGACGAATCCGGCATCCAATCTGAAGCTGGCAAGTGGTATTGCACCGGTTACAGAATATTTGAAGCTTGGAATTCCGGTTGCAATCGGAACAGATGGACCTGCCAGCAATAACTGTCTTGATATGTTCCGGGAGATGTTTCTGGTAACCGGGCTTGCAAAGGTCAGGGAAATGGACGCTTCTGCGGTAGATGCAAAAGAAGTATTGAAAATGGCAACGGTAAATGGAGCACATGCCATGGGACTTAAGGATTGTGATGTGTTAGCAGCAGGAAAATATGCCGATATGATCCGGATTGACTTAAAACAGCCCAATATGCAGCCGATTCACAATATCTGCAAGAATCTTGTATACAGTGGAAGCAAAGCTAATGTAAAGATGACAATGGTAAATGGAAAAATTCTGTATGAAAACGGAGTTTTTGCGGAAGAACTGCAGGCTGGAAAAATTTATCAGACATGTGAGGAAATTACCCGTAAGCTTTGTGATCACTAACATAGATATACAGAATCTGAATAATTACAGAATATCTTTGATTTTGCAGTGATTTGTGGTACAATATGCAAAGATATTCAGAATTGATATTACATACATAATGAAACCGGAGGGGTATTCCATGAAAAAAGAGACAAAAGAAGAATTCAGACAGTTGATTGAAGAACGAATTAAAAACAGAGAACGGGTTGGCTTTTTTAATTCTATTAAGACCAAAATCGTATTCCTTGTATTTGTAGTTGTCATTTTAACAGCAGTGATCTGTCTGATCCCATCCATTCCCAAGGCCTATATGTTTGCCGCATTACTTTTATTTCTGATTGCGGCATATTTCCTGATTGCCATGTTCGTGGATCCGATTATCCGGATTTCCAGAAATGTCGGTGCAATGGCAGATATGGACTTCCGCGATGACGGTGTTCTTGATCTTCTCGGTAAAAAGAAAGATGAAGTCGGTGTTATGGCGCGTGCTTTAATCCGTATGCGTAAGGAAATGAAAACCACCATTGAGAAGATCCGTACCGGAAGCGGTGAACTGTATGATGCAGCGCAGTCCATGAATAAATCAGCTTCCCAGACCGCGGAATCCGTAGAGCAGGTCGATAAGGCAATCTCCGAAATCGCACAGGGCGCAACCTCCCAGGCACAGGAGACACAGACTGCTACCGAGAATGTTATTCTGATGGGAAATATGATTGAAGAAACCAATACCGAGATCGAAGATCTCCGGAACAGTGCAAGAGACATGCGTTCTGCCGGTGAGAATGCCATGAAGATTCTCGAAGAACTGAATAAAATTAACCAGCAGACCAAGGATGCAATCTCTGTGATTTATGAACAGACCAATACGACGAATACTTCCGCCATGAAGATTAAAGAAGCAACCGATATTATTACCGATATTGCAGAAGAAACAAACCTTCTTTCATTAAATGCTTCCATTGAAGCAGCACGTGCCGGAGAACAGGGAAGAGGCTTTGCCGTTGTTGCTTCCCAGATTCAGAAGCTGGCCGAACAGTCCAATGAATCGGCAAGACAGATTGCTTTGATTATTGATGAACTGATCTCTGACTCTGCGAAATCCGTAGAGACCATGGAAGAAGTGAAGGAAGTCATTGAGAAGCAGGATGAATATGTTTCCAATACCGAAGCCTCCTTCCGTGATGTCAATGACGGAATTGCCAAGTCCATCGACGGAATCCGTACGATTGCTGCGAAAACACAGGATCTGGATGGAGCGAGAGTAAAGGTTGTGGATGTTGTCCAGAATCTGACGGCGATTGCCGAAGAGAATGCGGCAAGTACCGAAGAAACCTCTGCATCTGCTGCAGAAGTTGGCAATACGATCGGAACGGTTGCACAGGAAGCAAAGCATCTGAATGTCATTGCCAATGACCTCGATGAAAATATTAAAGTCTTTATCATGGATTAAGAGCAGAGAATTTATGGAGTACGTAATTTTTGCAGCAGCACTTGGAATCATTCTGATTCTGCTTTTCTTAAAAGGTTTATACGATTACCGCATGGAACAGAAAAGATTCCGGAAACGCCTGCATACGGATTATGGAAAGAAGCTGGAACGGGAATACAGACCGGAGTGGTTTTCTCATATTTCCCGTTATTCGGATAAACATGCCGGAGAGTTTCCAATCGATGAAATTACCTGGTGCGATCTGAATATGGATGAGGTATTTAAGCAGATGAATTATACCTATTCTTCCGCAGGGGAAGAGTATCTGTATTATCTGCTGCGCAATCCGCAGCTTGAGGAAGAACATCTTGTTCATATGGAAGAGGTGATCCGTTATTTTGATACGCATATGGAAGAGAGGGAAAATCTGCAGTTTATTTTCTCAAAACTTGGCAAGATCGGCAGATTTTCCATTTATGATTATCTGGATTATCTTGATGACCTTGGAGAGCGGAATAACCGGAAACATTATCTTGCCTTGCTTCTGATGCTTGTCTCGATTGGAATTATGGTAGTGAACTTTTCGGTGGGAATTCTGGCTTTACTTGCGGTCGTAATCTACAACGATGTGACTTACTTTGCCATGAAGAAGGAAATAGAACCCTATATTACCAGCTTTGCTTATATTTTCCAGCTGCTTAATATTTATCCGGAGTTTAAAAAACACCGGGCAGACTGCATGCAGGAAGAATTTGAAGAAATGGAACTGGCGTTTCATCAGATGGACGGATTTCAGAGAGGAGCCGGAATTGTGATGAGCGGAACACGCGCCGGCGGAAGCGGAAGTACGTTGGATATGCTGATGGACTTTCTGCGCATGGGCTTCCATATTGATCTGATTAAATTCAATCAGATGCTCGGTGAAGTGCGTAAGCATCTGGATGCGGTGGACACGCTCCTTACCCATTACGGATTTATCGAAAGCTGTATTGCGATCGGAGAGTACAGGGCTTATTTAGGAGACTTCTGTGTTCCTTCTTTTCATGAAGAAAAGAGAATCCGGATGGTGGATGGGTACCACCCACTGCTGACTGACCCGGTCAGAAATACATTTGAGACCCAAAAGGGCATGCTCATTACCGGATCGAATGCTTCCGGTAAGTCGACCTTCTTAAAAACCGTAGCAATCAATGCCCTTCTGGCGCAGAGCATTCATACCTGTCTGGCGGGTGAATTTGAAACCTGCTTTTTCCGTATCTGTTCTTCCATGTCCTTAAAGGACGATGTGCTGCATGGAGAAAGCTACTATATGGTGGAGATCAAGTCCATAAAACGGATTCTGGATCTCATCGCACATAAGGAATACCGGGTGCTGTGCTTCGTGGATGAGGTGCTTCGCGGAACGAATACCGTAGAACGGATTGCAGCTTCTTCCCAGATTTTAAAAAGCCTGAATTCGGAAAACAGCATGTGCTTTGTGGCTACCCATGATATTGAGCTGACGAGTCTTCTGGAAGATCGGTATGAGAATTATCATTTCATGGAAGAGGTTACGGATGGAGATGTCACCTTCAGCTATCAGTTACTGCCCGGAAAGGCAACCACGAGAAACGCGCTCCGTCTGTTATCCATTATGGGTTATCAGGAGGACATCATCCGGAAAGCCGAACAGATGGCCTCGGAATTCGTGCGAAACTCCCACTGGCAGATGCTTGACTAAGAATAGGTGAAATGATAGAATAAAAGCTACAGTAATTGAAGAAAGGTCTTGGTAAGAATATGAGTAACCTGATTGCATTTGTGAATGAATTTTTATCATATTTACTTGTGATGGTGATTATTGTCGCTCTCTGTGGGGTTGCGATTTTTATTGGAACGACCTTGCGGAAACGTAAAAATGTGCAGGAGGCAGAAGCTGCGAAGGAAGCAACGGATAACGCATCATAAGCTGTTACACAGTACGAAGGGTCCGCGTGAGCGGACCTTTTTTTGATTTATAGGAATGCTGCGCAATCCTACAAATCAAAACGCTCCGCGAGGATGCGACTGATGTGCAGATGAGTTATGCAAGCTAAAGCTTGCGCACATCAGCGCGCAAAGAGTTGTCAGGCAACTCTTTGATGTAAAGCGATACCTGTGCACTTAAAAGGAGTATTTGTCTATGTCTAAGGGTAGCAATCAGAAACTGAAAATGTTATATCTGCTCAAAATCTTATCGGAGAAGACGGATGAAGACCACTGTCTTTCGGCACAGGAGCTTATTGCAGAGCTACAGAAATACGAGGTGAGTGCGGAGCGTAAGAGCATTTACAATGACATCGAATGTCTTACGGATTTTGGGTATGACATTGTGAATAAAAAGGCGAAAACAGGCGGTGGTTATTATTTGGCAAGCCGTGAATTTGAGCTGCCGGAATTAAAACTCTTAGTGGATGCCGTGCAGTCTTCACGCTTTATTACCCAGAAGAAGTCGCGGGAGCTTATTCATAAGATTGAGACGCTTGCCGGACCTTATGAGGCGAAGAAGCTACAGCGTCAGGTCTTCGTGGCAAGCCGTATTAAAACGGAGAATGAAAGCATTTATTATAACGTGGATCACATTCATAATGCGATTCAGGACAATGCCCCGATTTCTTTTATTTACATGGAATGGAATGCGAAGAAGGAATTTGTCCCGCGGCATAACGGGAAGGTGTACAGGGTGAGTCCCTGGGCGCTGACCTGGAAGGAAGAAAATTACTATCTTGTTGCGTTTGATGATGAGGAAGAGAAGATCAAGCATTTCCGTGTCGATAAGATGAACCGGATCCGGGAGCTTGAAGGACAGGTAAGAAAGGGCTCAGAGGAATTCGGGAAGTTCGACATTGCCGAGTATACCAATCAGTCGTTCGGAATGTTTGGTGGGCAGACACAGCGGGTTACGCTGCAGTTATCTGATTCACTGGCCGGTGTACTGTTTGACCGGTTCGGGAAAGATATTGATGTGCGGAAGGTTTCGGAGGATGAGATTTCGGCAAGGATTTCGGTCTGTGTCAGTCCGCAGTTTTTTGGATGGCTCACAGGACTTGGAAGCCGTATCCGGATTACTGCGCCGGCGGAGGTGACAAGGCAGTATCAGGAATTTTTATGTGAAATCTTAGACCGGTATGAAATATAGTTCTTAACGGAATATGGGGGTCTCGTAACTGTTTCTCTGAATAAAGCAGAAGAATTTCATATCCTGCATTGACATTGCAATTGGATTTTATTATACTAGATCTTGATACCACTATTTGAGAACAATACTAGATATTGGTGAACGAAACTTAAACTGTGAAACAGTGATTTTATGTAGAGGGTATTGGAAAGTTACGAAATAATTGGATGGAGGGGTTATCATGAGCAGCATGGATGCGAAGGAAGAAGATGTTAATTTTGGGGAGGAATTCAAGCCGGAGCGGGACGTTAAGGTGATTAAGAAGGACGGAAGTCTCGAAAGCTTTAATGTACAGAAGGTCATTGATGCCGTAGGTAAGAGTGCTTACCGTGCGCTGACCAAATTTACCGAGGATGAGAAGAAGCATATCTGTCAGTATGTGATTGACAAGGTGAATGAACTGGAACAGGATCAGATCCCGATTCCGATTATGCATAATATTGTGGAGAGCGCTCTTGAGGATGTGAAGCCCATCGTTGCAAAGAGCTATCGTGATTACCGGAACTATAAGCAGGACTTTGTCCGTATGATGGATGATGTGTATAAGAAGAGCCAGTCCATTATGTATGTTGGTGACAAAGAAAATGCCAATACCGACAGTGCACTTGTTTCTACGAAGAGAAGTCTGATTTTCAATCAGTTTAATAAGGAATTATATCAGAAGTTTTTCATGACGACAGAGGAGATTCAGGCATGCCGTGACGGCTATATTTATGTGCATGATATGTCCGCACGTCGTGATACCATGAACTGCTGTCTTTTTGACGTGGCAAATGTATTGACCGGCGGTTTTGAAATGGGAAATATCTGGTACAATGAGCCAAAGACACTGGATGTTGCCTTTGATGTAATCGGAGATATTGTACTGAGTGCAGCAAGCCAGCAGTATGGCGGTTTTACCGTGCCGGAGGTAGATAAGATTTTAGAGCCTTATGCAGAGAAAACCTATCAGAAGAGTCTGAAGAAATATCTGAATCTGGGAATCGACCAGCAGACTGCAGAGGCAGAAGCGTATGCCGATGTAAAGCGGGAATTTGAGCAGGGCTTCCAGGGATGGGAATATAAATTTAATACGGTAGCAAGTTCCCGTGGAGACTATCCGTTTATCACGGTTACCGCAGGAATCGGCACCGGACGTTTCGCCCGTCTTGCTACGATTTCCCTCTTAAATGTACGACGCAGAGGACAGGGCAAGAAGGACTGCAAGAAGCCGGTTCTGTTCCCGAAGATTGTCTTTTTGTATGATGAAAACCTGCATGGTCCCGGTAAGGAGCTTGAGGATGTATTTGAAGCCGGTGTAAAGTGTTCCGCCAAGACCATGTATCCGGACTGGTTATCCCTTACCGGAAAGGGTTATATTGCGAGCATGTATAAGAGATATGGCAAGGTCATTTCCCCGATGGGATGCCGTGCGTTCCTTTCTCCCTGGTATGAAAGAGGCGGCATGCATCCGGCCGATGATCAGGATGAGCCTGTATTTGTCGGACGTTTCAACATTGGTGCCGTATCCCTTCATTTACCGATGATTCTGGCAAAGTCCAGACAGGAAAGCAGAGACTTCTATGAAGTGCTGGATTATTATTTAAATCTGATTCGCCAGCTTCATATCCGTACTTATGCATACCTTGGAGAAATGCGTGCTTCTACCAATCCGCTTGCTTACTGCGAGGGTGGTTTCTTAGGAGGACACTTAAAGCTTACGGATAAGATCAAACCGATCTTAAAGTCTGCAACCGCAAGCTTTGGTATTACGGCATTTAACGAATTACAGGAATTATATAACGGGAAGTCCCTTGTGGAGGACGGACAGTTTGCCTTAGAGGTTCTGGAGCATATCAACCAGAAGATCAATGAGTATAAAGAAGAGGATGGCAATCTTTATGCGATTTACGGAACTCCTGCTGAGAGTCTTTGCGGCTTACAGGTAAAGCAGTTCCGCGCAAAATATGGAATTATTGAAGGGGTATCCGACAGGGAATATGTTTCCAACAGCTTCCACTGTCATGTATCCGAGGATATTACACCGATTGAGAAGCAGGATTTGGAATATCGTTTCTGGGAGTTGAGCAATGGTGGTAAGATCCAGTATGTAAAATACCCGATTGATTATAACATTGAAGCAATTAAAACTCTGATCCGCCGTGCTATGGATATGGGATTTTATGAGGGTGTCAATCTTTCTCTGGCTTATTGTGATGACTGCGGGCATCAGTAGCTGGAAATGGATGTCTGCCCGAAGTGCGGAAGCCGGAACTTAACGAAGATTGAGCGTATGAACGGCTACCTGTCCTATTCCAGAGTGCATGGAGATACTCGTCTGAATGAAGCAAAAATGGCAGAAATTGCAGAAAGGAAGAGTATGTAGGGGATGAGATACCACAATATTACCAAGGATGATATGTTAAACGGTGACGGACTGCGCGTCGTTTTGTGGGTTGCAGGCTGTTCCCATTGCTGCAAGGAATGCCAGAATCCCATTACCTGGGATCCGGCAGGTGGACTGTTATTTGATGAAGCTGCCAAGAAGGAAATTTTTGATCAGTTGGATAAGTCCTATATTTCCGGCATTACTTTTTCCGGAGGAGATCCGCTTCATGCTGCAAACCGTCTGGATGTGCGCAATCTGATGGCAGAAATCAAGGAGAAATATCCGGATAAAACGATCTGGTTATATACAGGGGATTCCTGGGAGAATATTCTTCATTATGCGATTATGCAGTATGTGGATGTTTTGGTAGATGGAGAATTCCAGGTAGATAAAAAGGATGTCAAGCTCCTGTGGAAAGGAAGCAGCAACCAGCGTGTGATTGATGTGCAGAAGTCCTTAAAGCAGACCGATCCGATGATGCCGGTTCTGCATTGCGGAGATTATGCCTGAAAGCTGATGCCGTATGGATCGTTTTAAGTTGCCATGCATATGAGAAAATGATCCAGTGGATCATTTTTGAGTTAAAAGTGAAGATAAGAATACATGAGTGATATGAACTCAAGACGGAAAAGGAAACAAGCAATGGAAACAATCAAAATCAAATATTTTAATGATAAACTGGAAAAACTCACCTATATTGATGGAAAATCGGACTGGATCGATCTGCGTGCAGCCGAGGATGTAGACCTTAAGAAGGGCGAGTTCAAGCTGATCCCGTTAGGAGTTGCCATGCAGCTTCCGGAAGGCTATGAAGCACATATTGTTCCGAGAAGTTCAACCTTTAAGAATTTCGGAATTATCCAGACCAATCATCAGGGTGTGGTAGACTGTTCTTACTGCGGAGATAACGATCAGTGGTTTATGCCGGCCTTGGCGGTAAGGGATACGCATATTTCCCTTAATGACCGTATCTGTCAGTTCCGTATCATGGAGAACCAACCGAAGATTGCTTTTGATGAAGTGGCTTCCTTAAGCGGTACGGACCGTGGAGGGTTCGGAAGCACCGGAAAGCAGTAAATGATCGATTAATGAATTCGATGGAAAGAAATGTATAAAATGACTCCTTTTACCTCATAATGGTACTAAACCGGAATGAGCGTGGAAGGAGTTTTTTATGTGTGAAAAAATGAGTGCGGTACTTTCCGAAAATATGAATTACCTGAATGACCAGTTGAAGGTCAATGAGAATTTTGACGTGGTATACCGGGTCATCCGTATTGGCGGAAGAGAAGCATGTACCCGTCTT
>USDI01000030.1 GCA_900553305.1 uncultured Lachnospiraceae bacterium | reverse complement strand
CCCATTTGTCCATTTCATCACTCTGTAAATGAGGATGAGTGGAATCCACAGCTCATGCATTTCCCCAAAGAAGGAAGTGCACAGATTTTTGATAAGTTATCACTGGAATCGGGAGAGCAGCCCTGTCAGGTGCGTGTTTCTGACAACGGAAAAGTATTTTTGGCAGATTATGGAGCAAATATTTATGAGGTGAAAGAAGATCAGACTGTCACAAAGGTTCTTACAGCAGATGGAAGTTTTAGTAACTTTCAGATTCATAATAATCTGCTGGCATTTTATCCGGATGATGGGACGGGCGTGAAAATTTATGATCTGGATCAGAAGGAGTATGTGGAAGATGCGGTGCTGGATCAGTTTATGCAGGAAAACTATCCGGGTGCATCCAGCAATGGTTACAGCAGTTTTCAGGTGTTTTATTTCTGGGGAAATGATGATGCCTTTTATGTGGCAGGGAAATCCGGACTTCACCGTCATGTAATCGGTGGGAGCACCATGGAGGAGGTGATTAATGGCGGACTCTCTGTCTTAAGCAATCCGAATTACTGGTATAGCGGCATGGTGGCATTTCCGGATCATGAATTCTTAATGCTCAGCAGTATGGGGAAGCTCATTCGTTTTACCTACGATGCAACGATTCCTTCCGTACCGGAAAAGGAGATTACTATTTATAGTCTGGAGGAAGAAGATGCCCTGTTAAGTGCTATTTCCACTTATCAGTCGAAGCATCCGGATGTATATGTGAATTATGAAGTGGGAATGCCGCAGAACAGTTCCGTGACGAAGGAGGATGCGGTTAAGAACCTGAATACGGAGGTTTTAAGCGGCGATGGACCGGACGTACTGATTATGGATGGCTTGCCGATGGATTCCTTTGTGGAAAAAGGACTTCTGCTGGATCTTACGGATTTCACGCAGGAACTCAGCACGAAAATACTGCTTTATGAAAATCTGGTAGACGGGCTGAAAAAGGATGAAAAGCAGTATGTGATTCCTTTACAGGTTCAATTCCCGGTGGTCGCAGCAAAAGGCGCTTATGCCAATGAGATGAATGATCTGAAGTCCATGGCAGATGCGGTGGAAGCTCTGTCGATGGCTGTTCCGGGTGATGTGCTCTCCACATATTCACCAAAGGGAATTATGCGGAAATTCACGCCTGCAAGTGCTCCTTCTTTTAAAAACGCAGATGGAACGCTGAACCGGGAAGCAATTCTTACATTCTGGGAACAGACGAAACGCATCTATGACGTCCAGATGGCGTCGGCATCGGAGGAAAAGGTAGAGCAGTACCAGATGATCCTGCCGATGTATGAACAGGAATATGGCTCATCTTATGAGGACAGCTCCTGGTTTGGATATATAAATGCGTTGGACTATATTGGAGGTTCCACGCATATGATGGCAGGAATTGCAGATACGCCATATACACAGGCAGAGCTTTATTCTCTTTCTAAGAATAAAGGCTGTGAGGATGCGGTGGTAAGGCTGATGAGCGGAACCGCAGGGAGAGTTTATATTCCGGAGCTGATGATCGGAATCAATGCATCTTCTGCCAATGTAGACAGTTCGAAGGAATTTCTGACGGATTTCCTTGGAGATGAAATACTGGAATCCATGGGCGGCTTCCCGGTAAGCAAAACCGCAATGGAACAGGCTTTTGTACCGAATCCGCAGTATTATGTGGAAGGACAGCCCATGTATTACGCATCAAGCTCGGATCTGGAAGGGAATATGATTGAGGAGCAGATCTGGTGGCCCGTGGATGGAGATCTGGAGCCCTTTTACCGGATGGTAGAGGAGGTTACGGTGCCCTATGTGCAGGATACGGTTCTGGAAGAGGCTGTATATCAGGCAGGGACAGCTTATTTCGAAGAAGCATCAACGTTGGAGGAAGCATGGGATGAACTGCAGTCACAGATTTCCCTTTACATGGCAGAATAAGGCGCTGCGCCGCAGGATACATCTGTGGATGTTTCTGTTCCCGAGTTTTCTGGGAACCATGGTGTTTATGATCCTGCCATTCGGGGATGTGATCCGGAGATCATTTCTTACCGTGGTGACGCAGAAGTGGGTTGGTTTGCAGAATTACCGTACGCTGTTTCAGAATCAGGCGTTCTATCTGGCGGTTAAGAATACGCTGCGGTTTACGGGAGTCTGTATTCCCCTTCTTCTGTTGCTGGGATTCTGGCTGGCATGGCTGTTATGCGGCATGAAGGGGGTACAGTGGATCCGTTCGCTTTATCTGTTTCCGCTTGCCATGCCGACAGCGACGATTGTTCTTGTATGGAAGATGGTATTCTATCCGCAGGGGTTTTTGAATAAGCTGCTTTCACAGATCGGTACGGTTACCGGTCTGTGGGGCAGTATTTTTCATGATTATCTGGAAAGTGATCTTGCTTTCTGGGTATTGGTTTTCAGCTACATCTGGAAAAACTCAGGGTATACGATGGTGCTCTGGATGGCAGGCATTCTGGCCGTGCCCAAGGAACAGACGGAAGCGGCATGGGTAGATGGCGCCGGATCGTGGCAGCGGTTTTATTATGTGGTTTTTCCGCAGCTGCGGGGGTGTCTTATCACCATATTGATCCTGTCCTTTCTCAATTCCTTCAAGATCTATCGGGAAGCGTATCTGGTGGCAGGCTCTTATCCGGATGAAAGCATGTATTTATTGCAGCATTTGTTTAACAACTGGTATGTCAATCTGGAGTTTGACAAGATGGCAGCAGCCAGTGTGTGTGTCGGTGCTGTGTTATTTGTAGTGATTGTGTGGCTGCAAAGGTTATGGAGGGATCAGTGAAACGGGTGAAATATGGAATAAAGCTACTGCTTCTTATATTACCGGCGGTTCTGGTGATTCTGCCGGTGGCGGTTCTGCTTTCGGGAGCCATCACGGATTCCTATGAGATGATGGAGGATTTGGGTCCGCTGATCCGAAAAACGCAGGAGTTTATTAGCTGGCGTTTTATTCCGGAATATCCAAGTTTTAGCAACTATGTAAAGCTCCTGTTCCGCTCACCTGAATTTTATGTCCTGTTCTGGAATTCGGTGTTTATGGTAGGGATGATTCTTCTGGGACAGGTTCTTGTCGGGGTTCCAGCGGCATGGGGCTTTGCCGTTTATGAGACAAGGGGCAGCCGGCTTTTATTTTCGCTGTATGTGGTGCTGATGCTGATTCCTTTTCAGGTGACGATGCTTTCCAGCTATCTGGCATTGAATAGGTTGAAACTGTTGAACACCTATTATGCCGTCATTATGCCGTCACTTTTTTCGACGCTCCCGGTGTTTTTGTGTTATGGAGGCTTCCGTGAAATTCCGGCAGAATTACTGGAAGCAGCAAGGATCGACGGGGCAGGAGAATGGGCGCTGTTCTGGAAATTAGGGCTTCCCATCGGAAAAGGGGGGCTGTTGTCCGCAATGGTGCTTGGATTTCTGGAATACTGGAATTTAATGGAACAGCCGATGGCCTTTCTGAAGGATGCTTCCTTGTGGCCATTGTCCCTGTATCTGCCGCAGATTACACTTTCGCAGGCAGGCTTTGCATTCTGTGCATCGGTGATTATGCTGATTCCGGCGGTATTTGTGTTTGCCTTGGGACAGGATCATCTGGAACAGGGAATTATCTATTCGGGACTTAAAGGATAAGGAAGAAATATGTTTGAGATTTACAAGCTTCTTTTACGAAGCAAAGTCTTAAAGGAGGCTGGAGCTTGTTACCGGAATGAGGAAATGGCAGCAATGAAGAATGGAGTGGAAAATGGGAAACAAAAAGAAAAAATGGATGATAGGTCTGGCGGTTTTTCTACTGGTCATGCTGGTGCTTACGATTGTATCCAGGAGCGTGTATGCTTATTATCTGCCACTTGTGGAAACCACCACTGTGCAGGAAAAGTACATCGAGCATGGCTTTGAGGAAGAGGGACTTGTTGTGGCAGGAAATGAGATTCCGGTAAATACCGTAAGCGGGCTGCGGATCCGGCAGATTCCGGTACAGGTGGGGGACCGGGTGGAAGCCGGTGAGCTTTTGTGCCGGATCGATCTGGAGGATCTGGATACCATTATTTCCGGCAAGGAAAGTGAAATAGAAAAGCTGGATGCGCAGATTGCGTCCATTCTTCAAAATGAAGAGCTGGCAAAGCAGAAGAAGGAACTGGAGCTGACCCGGGCGCAGGAGGATTATGAGCTTCAGACAAGAATCGGAGATACGAAGGTCGGGAGAGCCACAGAAAGCTATGTGCAGGCGAAAGAAATGTTAGAGCGTGCGCAGGAAAACGGACTCTCGGAAGAAGAACAGATTGCTTTGGAGCAGAGCATCCAGCAGTCAGCGTATGCAGAGTCGGATGCGATGGCACAGCGTGATGCGGACAATAAGAGTCTGGAGCGGAAAATGGAGGATCTGACGCTTCCGGAGGAAGAGACCTCAACACTGGAAGTCTGCCGGATGGAGAAGGAAGCGCTACGGCAGGATCTGAACAGATATGAAGACATCCGGGAAAAGAATGGAGAAATCACTGCCAGCGAGGGTGGTGTGGTTACGAGAATCCTTACAGAAGCAGGTGCCCGAACCGGGGATACGGCTATTTTCCTGCTGGCAGATGAAACGGAGCCGTGTCAGTTGAAGGTCGCGTTAACCAGGGAACAGAAAAAGTACATTGATCTTGGTGATCCGGTATCTGTAAAGCTTGGAAACCAGGAGCTGGAGACAAAAGTAGAATATGTAACAGAGGAAAATGGAAGCTATGTACTGTATCTGCCGCTTCCCGACGATACCGGAATCCCGGGACAGTCCGGAACGATTCAGGTTTCGGGCAGGGGCACCAGGCAGCTCAAATGTGTCTCACCACTTGCCGTTACCACCGAGCAGAATAATAGTTTTGTCTATGTCGTGGGCGAACGGGAAGGAATCCTTGGAAGTGAATATTATATCCGGCAGGTTTCCGTGAAGATCATCGACAAGAATGATTCCTGGGTTTCCATTGAGGCCGAATCCCTTGATCAGAGCGATAAAATTGTGCTGTCCTCCACAAGAGAATTCAAAAAAGGAGATACCGTCCGGCTGCTGTGTGAATCGTAACGTCATTTACCGTAATGGCTGTAAAATCCAGGGATCAATATTGAAGAAAGCGCAGAAATATACTACAATTAATTTTAATACTTTATAGATCCTGATGGAGAGAAGCAAATGAAAAAAGAATATGTTATGGGAAACGGAGCCATTGCATTAGGAGCGTTGTCAGCGGGGGTAAATCTGGTGACAGGATATCCCGGAACCCCCTCTTCTGAAATTCTCGAAAATATTCAGAAGTATTCCGATGGAAGCGTTCATATTGAATGGTCCGTGAATGAAAAGTCAGCCATGGAGGTGGCAGCAAGTGCATCCTATTCCGGAGCACGTACATTGGTTACGATGAAACAGGTCGGGCTAAATGTTGCCTCGGATCCGCTTATGTCTCTTGCGTATGTCGGAGTTAAGGGAGGAATGGTCATTGTATCTGCAGATGATCCGGGCCCGATTTCCTCACAGACCGAGCAGGATACCAGAATGTTTGCGGAGTTCTGCAGGATTCCCGTTTTTGATCCGGCATCTCCGGAGGAAGCCTTTCAGATGATTCAGGATGCCTTTATTTATTCAGAGAGATACAAGACACCGGTTTTGTTCCGCCCGACCACACGTGTCTGTCATGCGTATGCGTCCGTGGAGGTTCCGGACAGCTGGAGATACAGAGAATACGAGGGCTTTATTAAGGATTCCAGAAAATGGGTCATTTTCCCGCGCCTTTCCTTTTTGAACCATGCCATGATAGAAGAACGCAATCCGAAGGTCGGAGAGGATTTTTCTTCTTATTCCATGAATAGTGTGCAGGGCAGCGGCAGGAAAGCCGTGTTCGCATCGGGTGTCAGTTACGCTTATGCCAGGGAATGCCTGCAGGATCATCCGGAGGTACGCTTCTGTAAGATCGCAACGCCATATCCTTTTCCGGAAAGCTTTGTCCTTTCTGCATTGGAGGGTGTGGAAGAGGTTCTTTGTGTGGAAGAGCTGAGTCCTTACATAGAAAATGCATTGCTAAAGCTGATCGGTAAGCATCAGCTTCCAGTCAAGGTATATGGAAAGCTTACCGGGCACATTGCATCGAGTGGAGAGAATTCTACGGATTCCCTACGGCAGGTTTTAGGAGATTTCCTCGGAATTAGTATGATAACGGAACAGATGGATTTATCCGACTGCCCGTCACTTCCGGTAAGACCGCCCGTGCTATGTGCAGGATGTCCCCACAGGGCTTCCTTTTATGCGGTAAAGAAGGCAATGGAGGGCAGGAAGAGTTATTTCTGCGGTGATATTGGCTGCTATACCCTTGGAAATGCCATGCCGCTTGATATGGTGGATACCTGTCTTTGTATGGGAGCCGGTGTTACTATGGCACAGGGCTTTCACTGGGTGGATAAAGAGGCCGTCTGCTTTGCATTTATCGGTGACTCTACCTTTTTTGCATCCGGTATGACAGGAGTTGTGAATGCCTTGTATAATGAAGCGGATATGATCCTGTGCGTACTGGATAATTCAACAACGGCAATGACCGGCCATCAGCCGCATCCGGGAACCGGAAGAAATATGATGGGTGATGTTGTGGCGAAGGTCAGCATTACGAAGATACTGGAAGGAATGGGTGTACAGAAGGTGATGACGGTTGATCCGTTGAAGCTTCAGGAAGCAATGGATGCAGTAAGGGAATGTGCAGCGCTTCCGGGTGTGAAGGCGATCATCTTTAAGTCTCCCTGTGTAGCTATAACGAAACCTCAGGGAACGATGAAGATAGCGTCCTCCTGTGTCGGCTGCAGGAAGTGTATTCGTGAAATCGGTTGTCCTGCCATTGTTGTTAAGGACGGAGAAGTAACGATTGAAGAAGGGCTGTGTACCGGCTGCGGATTATGCAGTCAGATTTGTCCGGTTCATGCGATAGGAGGTGTATGCCATGAATAAGGATATTTTATTGTGTGGTGTAGGAGGTCAGGGAACGGTGCTGGCTTCAAAGCTTATTGCCTCTGCGGCGATGCGCTGTGGTGATCCTGTTCATTCGGCGGAAACGATTGGAATGGCGCAGCGTGGCGGTTCTGTGATCAGTCATATCCGCATTGGCGAGCGGGCAGCTTCTCCGTTGATTCCACGTGGTAATGCCGACATCCTGATTGCATTTGAGCCCGCAGAGGCGGTTCGGAATCTTTCCTACCTGAAAAAGGATGGTGTTGTCATTGTGAACAGCACACCGGTAAAGCCGACAACGGAAGCCTTGCAGGAGACCGGCTATGATGGCACAGAGATGATTGCCTATCTGAAAAAGAAGGCTGATTGTGTGATACTTGATGGAGAAGCCCTGCTTAAGAAGGCAGGTTCCGCAAGGTGCTTCAATATGATTGTATTAGGTGCACTTGCTGCAGGCGGAAGACTTGAAATTCCAACAGAAATTCTGATAGAAGAAATGGAACATCAGATGAAACCACAGTTTCTTGAACTGAATAAAAGAGCATTTCATATTGGTGAGGAGGCAGGAACAGACAATGAAGTTAAATGAGAAGCAGTTACAACAGGTTGATGCGCAGGTTAAGCGTCTTTTGAAGTCCGGCAGCTTTTATGGTGAGGTATATCGTAAGGCTGGAATTTCCGGAGTAAGCTCCCAGGAGGATTTTGAGAAGCTTCCCTTTTCGAGCAAGGATGACCTGAGAAATGCGTACCCTCTGGGGATCCAGGCGGTTCCGGAGGAGGAGGTTGTGAGAATTCATTCTTCATCGGGAACGACAGGAAAGCCGGTTATTATTCCTTATACTGCCAAGGATGTGGACGATTGGGCAATTATGTTTGCCCGTTGTTACGAAACGGCGGGAATTACGAATAAGGACCGGATCCAGATTACTCCGGCCTACGGCTTGTGGACTGCAGGTATCGGCTTTCAGCTCGGCGCAGAGAAGCTTGGTGCAATGACTGTTCCGATGGGTCCCGGTAATACTGATAAGCAGCTTCAGATGATGATGGATCTGAAAACAACCGTGCTGACAGCAACCTCTTCTTATGCACTGCTGCTTGCTGAAGAAATCAATAAACGTGGTCTTCGGGATAAGATTCATCTGAAAAAGGGGGTATTCGGATCAGAACGCTGGAGTAAGAAGATGCGTGAATATATCCGAAATGAGCTTGGAGTTGAGCTCTATGATATCTATGGTCTGACCGAGATTTATGGTCCCGGTATCGGTATTACCTGTGAGAAGGAGCAGGGGATCCATTATTGGGATGATTATGTGTATATTGAAATTATCAATCCCGAGACAGGTGAGCCTGTGCCGGATGGTGAAACCGGCGAAATTGTTATTACGACGCTGGTGAAAGAGGGAGCACCTCTGCTTCGCTTCCGTACTCATGATCTGTCCAGGATTATTCCGGAGAAATGCTCCTGTGGACGTTCGTATCCCCGTCTTGATACTATTGGCGGCAGAAGTGATGATATGTTTAAGGTACGTGGTGTCAATATGTTCCCGAAGCAGGTAGAGGAGCTTTTGCAGGATGTGGACGGAGTCTTAAGCGAATACAATATCACGATAGCACACGATGATGATCATAATAAGGATATTATGATCCTGACGGTAGAAGTGGACGGCCGTGTGGACTTTGAAAAGACCGCATTACATATCCGTGAGCTCTTTAAGTCCCGTATCGGTATGACACCGAAGGTAACTGCTGTTCCGATTGGTACCCTGCAGCGGAGCGAGAAGAAGACGAAGCGTGTCATTGATTACCGTTATCAGTAAAAGGATAATTCATCGATATGAAGGAGCATGGAATTATCAAAATAGAAGATACAACGCAGGTGGAAGACCTGTTTCAGCATACAACAGATACGGTAATTCTTTCCTGTCTGCAGAAGGTCATGGGGGAGGTCTATGCAACGGAGGATCTGCAGTCGGCGGTGGCAATCTTAGGGAATTTCAGTTTCTTTGTGGGAATTCCCCGTGGAGAATTACTTTCTTTTAGTATGAGATTATGTTCCTGCCATGCAGATTTAAATTCTGCTGATCCTGTACAGAACCATGGGAAGCACGGCATGGATTATCTGGTGATGGTTCCGGAAAATGAAGCCTGGGAAAAGCAGATTGAGAAAAGTTTTGGCGCGAAGGCAGAGAAAAGAATCCGCTATGCTATTAAGAAAGAAGGGTTACAGGTCTTTGATAGGGATAACCTGCAGAAAGAGGTAAACCGGTTATGGGATGATCCACGATACCGGGGGTATGAGCTTCGGATGATTGACCGTGCATTGTACGAGCGGATTGGGGAAATTGAGTGGTGCAGGGAGTGGGTAGAGAACTATCCGACCTATGAACTCTTTGAAAACTATGCACTGGGAGCTGTAATTCTGAAAGAGGGAGAGCCGGTTGCCGGGGCATCTTCCTATTCCAGTTATATGCAGGGAATCGAGATCACTATCCGGACCAGGGAAGAATACCAGCGGCAGGGACTTGCCTGTATCTGCGCTGCAAGTCTGATTCTGGAATGTATGCAGAGAGGGCTGTATCCAAGCTGGGATGCCGCAAACACGAAGTCTGTGGCATTGAGTGAGAAGCTTGGGTATCATTTCGATAAGGAATATGTCGCTTACCGGGTGGTGGTTTCGTAGTCAGCTTTTGCCAGTTTTTTGACAATGACCGAAATGCACACCAGCATACAGATCGGGAAGATAATTCCCATCAGGATTCCGCGGTGAAGATCATTGTTCAGAAGTCCGGTGCAGAAGCCGACGAGGGTAGGACCGCCGGAGCAGCCGACGTCACCTGCTAAGGCGAGCAGGGCGAACATTGCAGTTCCACCGTTGCGGATGGTTACGGAGGCCTTGCTGAATGTGCCCGGCCACAGGATTCCTACGGATAATCCACATAGTCCGCATCCAATCAGACTGAAAACGGGATTCGGACTTAAGGAAATGCACAGGTAGGAAAGGATGCACAGGATGGTGCTTCCTGCCATGAAGCGGTTTAAGTCGATCCGGTCACCGAATTTGCCGTAGAAAGCACGGGAGCTTCCCATCAGGATGGCAAAAGCCATAGGGCCTGCGAGGTCACCAATCGTTTTCGTTACGCCAAGCCCCTGCTCTGCAAAGGTGGAAGCCCACTGGCTGACCGCCTGTTCACTGGCACCGGCGCAGAGCATCATAAGGAATAAAATCCAGAAAAATTTATTTTTAACAAGCTGTGAAAGAGAGAGTCCCTCTTCGCCTTCCTCAATCAGCGGCGCAATCGGTACTTTTAAGAAAAGAATACCATTGCATAAAGGAACTATCGCCCACAGGAGTGCCATAATCTTCCAGTGTTCGATTCCCACAATCGTAAAGAAGATCGTGGAAAGCAATACGACGGCAACATGTCCCCAGCAGTAAAAGGAATGAAGCAGACTCATTGCTTTTTCTTTATTGGCGGTCGGGCAGGATTCCATAATCGGACTTACAAGCACCTCCAGTAAACCGCCGCCGACCGCATAGATTACGATAGCAATCAGAAGTCCGATAAAAGGATCCGGCAGCACATCCGGAAGAATCGTCAGCAGGATGAAGCCTGCAAAAGCGCATCCATGTGCAATCAGCATACAGGTGCGGTATCCGATCCTGTCCACAAATTTTACAGAGCAGAGGTCGATCAGAAGCTGTATTGCAAAGTTAATCGTAATAAATAAAGTAATCTTAGTCAGAGGAATGCCATAGCTGTTTTGAAAGGTCAGAAATAATAAAGGAACAAAATTGTTTACAATGGCCTGTACAATGTAGCCGGTGAAACAGGCATTGATGGTTGCTTTGAAATTCTTTTCCATGGGAAATCTCCTTGTTATCAATATCATAGTCAGCTTATCTATTATAACGATATCCGGTTCGACAGAAAAGAGAAATTTAAAATAAAATGGAATGAAAAGATAAAAGAAATATAAGAAATAAAAAAGGATATCCTGTGATTTCTCAGAGAATATCCCTATTTCTTCATATTTAACTCTCAAGCCTGTTAAAAGCATAATGCATATCCTTATGCTTTATCATATAAGGCTGACTTAGTCTGCAGTATATTCGCTCTCTGCAAGGATTTCACCGTTGTAGAGGTAACGGACAACAACCTTGCTGTTATCAATCTTGAGTTCCTCATTTAAGTCAGAAGCGATTCCTTCAAAGGTAGAAGCATAGGATTCCAATCCGGAAACAAGCTGATCCGTTACTGTGTCAAGCTCGGAATCATTGAAATTGTTTTCCTCAAAGGTGTATTCGTAAATCAAGGTGTTGCCTTCTGCAAGAAGTTCGATGGACATTCCGGTGCCTTCGACACTGTCCTTAGCATCCTGAATTATTTCCTGCATTTCATCGGTCTGGAAATATTCTTCCAGAGCAGCATCCTTGTTTCCGCCACATGCGGTCATAGCCAGCATCAGAGCCATAACAAGGGCCATTGAAATTGTTCTTAAAGTTTTCTTCATGATTTCCTCCTCATAAGGGAAAGCAGGTTCTCTGCTTTTATGGTTTATTTGTCATACAAATCATAAGCTTATAGGTAAAACCGGGTTCTGTCAATATGAAAGGCCTAAAAATTGTTGCCAATAGTCTGACATAGGACTAAATTCCTATATATGTATAGTGGATTTTACACAAAAATAATTCCAAATTGCATTATTTTATGATAAAATATACCAATAAATATTGTAATGAAAGGTAGTGTGAAAGAGTATGGCTAACGTACAAAATGAAACAAAAGCAACCGCAAAGGAAAAAGACAGTATCTTGAATGACAAGGTAGGTTTTTTTCATTCCATGAGATTCAAGCTGCTTCTGTTTGTTGTTATTGCACTGGCAGCGATGACAGTAGTCAGCTTTATGTCACTCGTACCCGGGTTCCGGAAGATTTTACTTTCAAATACAGAGAATTATTTAACAGACAGCGCAGTCCTGACCGGAAATGGAATTGACCGCGAAATGGAGCTCAGTACATGGGATGAGGTTATGGATACGGATGCACTGGCAAAGGTGGTGGGAAATGTCAGTGTGAAAGGACTTGATTCCAGTTATTGCTATCTCGTATCGGCGGATGGAACGATGCTTTATCATCCGACCGCAGATAAGATTGGACAACCGGTAGAAAATGAAGCAGTGAAATCATTACTTGCCGGATTAGAGAAGGGACAGCATCCGGATCCTACCGTCTTGAAATATGATTTCCGTGGCACCATGAAGTATGCAGCATATTATATTGGAGAAAATTCGGACTTTATCGTAATTGTATCGGCTGATGAAGCGGAGGTGCTCGAAGATGTGAACTCCTTTGCAGTCCGGGATATTATTTATAGTATTATTGCATTACTGATATTCAGTATCCTTGTATTTGTGATGGCTACATGGTTTATTAACCCGATTGTCCGGTTATCGAATCGTGTACATAGTCTTGCAGATATGGATTTCCGTGCAGATCAGAAGCTGGCATTGCTCGGTAAACGTCGTGATGAGACAGGCTCCATGGCAAGGGCTTTAACGCATATGAGACAGGAAATGGTAGAGGTTGTGAATGGTATTACCGCGCAAAGTAAAAAATTATTTGAAGCCTCTAATAATATGAGTGAATCCGCGGCACATACCACGGCATCCGTAAATGATGTGGAAAAAGCAATTTCCGAAATTGCACAGGGCGCAACCTCCCAGGCACAGGAAACCCAGACAGCAACTGAGAATGTCATACTGATGGGGAATATGATCGAAGAAACAAACAAAGAGATTGAAGAGCTGCGCAATAGTGCAAGAGGAATGAGGTCCTCCGCAGAGAAAGCTCTGGACATTTTGAAACAGCTTAATGAAGTAAATAACCAGACCAAAGCAGCAATTGGCACCATTTATGAACAGACGAATACCACGAATGCTTCCGCGTTGAAAATTAAGGAAGCAACCGATATCATCACTGATATTGCAGAGGAAACCAATCTTCTGTCTTTGAATGCCTCCATCGAGGCTGCACGTGCCGGAGAGCAGGGAAGAGGCTTTGCAGTTGTAGCATCCCAGATTCAGAAGCTGGCAGAGCAGTCAAATGAATCTGCAAGACAGATCGGCGACATTATTAACCAGCTGATGGCAGACTCCGAAAAGTCTGTGGATACCATGAAGGATGTTAAGGTGGTTATTGATAAACAGGATGAATATGTGGCCAATACAGAGGAATCCTTCCATGAAGTGAATGATGGTATTCAGAAATCTATTGATGGAATCCGTACGATTGCGGATAGGACAGAGCAGCTCGATCAGGCGAGAGTGAAGGTTGTCGATGTTGTACAGAATCTGACGGCAATTGCAGAGGAGAATGCGGCAGGTACCGAAGAAACCTCTGCGTCTGCGGCAGAAGTGGGTAATACCATGACACAAATGGCAGAGGAGGCAAAGCACTTAAGCGATATTGCGAATAAGATGGAAGAGAACGTAAATGTATTTGTGGTAGATGAAACATAAGCAGCCGAGCCATTCATAGCCCTACGGGCTATTTCATGATGGGCTGTCGCCCAATAAGCTAAAAATAAAAAACAGTTGAAAATGCACAAGTGCCTTTCAACTGTTTTTATTTTTACCTTGCTCGGCTTGTAGCTTAACCAAAGTATCTCTTGAGCAGACCTTCGAATGCCTTGCCGTGTCTTGCCTCATCTCTAGCCATCTCATGAACTGTATCATGGATTGCATCAAGGTTAGCTGCCTTTGCACGTTTTGCAAGATCGAACTTACCGGCGGTTGCGCCGTTTTCTGCATCAACTCTCCATGCAAGGTTTGACTTTGTGTCAGCCTTCATTTCTGCATCAACTCTCATCTCGAGGTTCTTCTTGGTAGAATCGGTAACAACTTCCCCTAAAAGCTCAGCGAATTTTGCAGCATGTTCTGCTTCTTCCCATGCAGCCTTTTCCCAGTAAAGTCCGATTTCCGGATAACCTTCTCTGTGAGCAACTCTTGCCATGGCAAGGTACATACCAACCTCGGTACATTCTCCGTTAAAGTTTGCTCTGAGGTCTTCTAAGATATCCTCGCTGACACCCTGTGCAACGCCTACAACGTGCTCTGCAGCCCATACCTTTTCTTCGGACTGTGCAGTAAACTTATCTGCGGGAGCTCCACAGACAGGGCACTTCTCCGGTGCTTCGTTTCCTTCATGAACATAACCACAAACCTGACACACATACTTCATACTCTTAATCTCCTTTTCTTTCTTAATGTTTACTCTTGTAACAATCTGTTACATAAAATCAATGTTTAACCTCTTGGTTCCGGGTACAATTCCCACATATTCCATAAAAATAAGTGGTGTGTCCCTGAACAATGCCATCAAAATTCTTAGCAGCTGCTTCGTTGATACAATCAATGTTCTCCATCTGGAGATCGATGACACTTCCACATTCCTTACACACAAAATGATTATGTGGGGAAGTATCGGCATCAAAATGATCCGTTCCGTCACCAACCCGTAACCGGAGAATCTCTCCAAGGTCCGATAATAGGGTAAGATTACGATACACCGTACCAAGGCTGATATTGGGAAGCTGTTCACGTACATTCATATAAACAACATCTGCAGTTGGATGGTCTTTTCTGGTAGCAAGGAATTCTAAAATGGAATCCCGCTGCTTGCTGTGTTTTAATTGCATCCGTTACCTCATTTCTAAAACAGTAATGATTACTGTTTCTATTATAAACAAAAATTGAAATTTGTCAACAGAGTTTATAAAGTTTTTATGGTTTTGATGAAATCTTTAGTAACCGTCCTTCTTTTCCTATGGTATACTAAACCTATGAAACTGAAGACACGTTTGATTATTACATTTTTAACAATTGTATTATTGCCCACTTTTCTGACAATTACAGCATTCATTTTTATTGGAGGATATTTAACCAGAAGCCAGCAGGAGTTGGGATTCCGTAACAGTGATTATAGTGTTATGATCGACCCGGCCCAGGCTTCCAGGCATATTTCGGATGAAGTTTTCTTAGAGGCGCAGGAGCTGTTGAGCGAGGATCCGGACGCACTGGAGAATCCGGAGATACTGGCAGCCCTTAATGCGGAAGTAATGAACCGTTCCTCTTATATTTTGATCCGTAAGAATGACCAGATCCTGTATGCGGGAAATGAGCAGGCAGCAAGTATTATTTTTGACAGCCTTCCGGATTTCAGTGCAGAGAATATCACACGGGATATGAGTCATAGTGTTTACTATGACAATATGAATAAACTGGTACGGCAGATGGATTTTTACTTTCCGGATGGAGGCGAAGGAAGCCTTTTTGTCATTACCAGAAGTAATACCAGTTCTTCGAAAATCCTGCTGATTGACATGGCCGTAGCCATTATGATTATCCTGATTATTACGAGCTGGTTTTTAACCAAATGGATTGGGAGGGGCGTATTTACACCTGTTAATCAGTTAAATATTGCCATGCAGAATATTGCGGAGGGCAATCTGGAATATCATCTTCCGGAAAATATGGAGGGTGAAATCGGAGAGCTGTA
The DNA here is from genome assembly GCA_900553305.1 of uncultured Lachnospiraceae bacterium. Classification (GTDB taxonomy): domain Bacteria; phylum Bacillota; class Clostridia; order Lachnospirales; family Lachnospiraceae; genus Suilimivivens. The sequence goes on along the minus strand of USDI01000030.1, from coordinate 704 downwards.
TCGAAATTATGAGGACATGCGGCTTCGACTGAAGGAGTCCACAGATGAGAAGATTCTTGCGGAGAAGCAGAACCGGGAGCTTGTCAGTAATATTTCCCATGACCTTAAAACTCCGATTACCGCAATCAAGGGATATGTAGAAGGAATCATGGACGGTGTTGCGGATACGCCGGAGAAGATGGATAAATATATCCGTACCATTTATAATAAAGCGAACGATATGGACCGGCTGATCAATGAACTTACCGTATATTCGGGAATTGACAGTAACCGCATTCCTTATCATTTTCACCGGATCAATGTGGCAGAATACTTCGGAGACTGTGTGGAGGAGGTCGGACTGGATCTGGAATCCAAGAATGTGGAGCTGGATTATTCCAATCTGGTAACGCAGGATACCATGATTATTGCAGACCCGGAGCAGATGAAGCGTGTGATTAATAATATTATCAGCAACAGCGTTAAATATATGGACAAGCCAAAGGGCAAAATTGACATCCGGCTTTTGGACGAGGTGGATTCTGTACGGATTGAGATTGAAGATAATGGCAAAGGAATTGCGGCGAAGGATCTTCCTTTGATCTTTGAACGGTTTTACCGGACGGATGCATCCCGGAACTCTGCACAGGGTGGCAGCGGAATCGGACTCAGCATTGTGAAGAAGATTGTCATGCTTCTCCCCATCGTCATAGGGCTGTCGGATG
>USDI01000029.1 GCA_900553305.1 uncultured Lachnospiraceae bacterium | reverse complement strand
TTTGTAAATAAGCTGTCCCTGTTCCTGACCGTAGACATGAACAAAGGTTTCGTGAAGTGCAACAAGGTTGTTTTTTCCGAAGCAGTTAATAAAGGTATCAACCTCTTTTTTATTGAAGTCCTCTGAGATCTCCGGCTTCTTTGAAGTCTCGGAATTCGCAGATTTCTTTGAAGCTCTGGAATTCACAGATTTCTTCGGACTCTCAGATTTTTCGGAGGAAGTCTCTGTGACTGCCTGTGCCGGAAGAGAAGAATCTTCTTCCGAAGCAGAAGCTGCAAAGGGAAGCTCTTCTTCGCTATCCGGAACAAGCTCCTCCTTCTGCCGCTGCAGACCTAACTTGCAGTAATTCACGTTGATTCGGTTGACAAGAAAGCCCTGCTTCTTCCAGAAGCGGACGGCAGGATCAAAGCCGGTATCATTGCTCATCACAATAAATTCCGGAGTCTCCGATTCATCCGTTCCAATCAGATATCCCAGATAGGATATGAGCTGGAAATCCAGGGCATTCTGTCCCTCAAAGCACTCTTTAAATTGAATCGTGCGATTTTCCTGTAACAGCTTAATGACCGAGGAATATGCCATATGAGGAGAATTTTTGGTATAAAAGATGATAATTTCATCATTCTCACCTGCCATATCCAGGAGCATTAACCAGTTATCGTTTACATTTTCACTATCTACCAGGTAATGTTTTATCTTGACCACCACTAATCCGGATACAATTATTTTAACATGGAAAAAGACAGACAGCAATAAGGTTATGGTGGTAATTTTTCTTATTTATTTGTATAATGAAGGCACAGATATTTTTAGAAATGACACTGGAGGAAAAGAAACATGTTTGGAGATAACTATGTAGTTGGAACCTGCTATTATCCGGAGCACTGGGATAAGTCCCTGTGGGAGGGGGATTTGCAGAGGATGCTGAAGGCAGGTATTACCGTAATCCGGATCGGCGAATTTGCCTGGAGTAAAATTGAGCTTACCGAAGGAAGCTTTGACTTTTCGTTCTTTGACGAATTTTTAGACCTGTGTGAAAAGACCGGTATGAAGGTCATTATGGGAACACCTACTGCGACACCGCCGGCATGGCTTACCGGAAAATATCCGGAGGTACTTAACACGGATGTGAACGGCCTTCCCTATGAGCATGGCGGCCGCAGACATTATACCTATAACTCGCCGGCTTACCGGAGGCTGTCAGCAATCATTGTAGAAAAGATGGCAGAGCATTACGGTCCTCATCCGGCGGTCATCGGCTGGCAGCTCGATAATGAATTCAACTGTGAAATGGCGGATTATTATTCACCGGCTGATCAGAAAGCTTTCCGGAGCTTTTTACAGAAGAGGTATGGAAGTCTCGATGCATTGAATGAAGCATGGGGAACGGTTTTCTGGAACCAGACGTATACGGACTGGGAAGAGATTCTGATTCCGGGAAGGGTTCTGGGCTGCCATAATCCTCATCAGGTACTGGATTATCATCGCTTTGTGTCGGACAGCACATTGAGCTATGCAAAAATGGAATCCGATATTTTACGCCGTTACATAAAGAAAGATGATTTTATTACTACAAACGGTCTGTTTGACAATATCGACAATCATAAGATGACGAAGGAAAGTCTGGATCTGTATATGTATGACTGCTATCCGAGCTTTGCGTTCGGACTTCATAGGGATTCCTGGGTACCGACGAATCTGAAGGACCGTCATTGGAGTAGAAATCTGATTAAGGTCAGAGGCGTGTGTCCACACTTTGGAATTATGGAACAGCAGGCAGGCGCAAACGGCTCGGTAGAGAGGATGGAAGGTCCTGCACCGAGACCGGGACAGCTGACCTTATGGGCAATGCAGAGCGTGGCACATGGCGCAGATTATATTTCCTTCTTCCGCTGGCGGACAGCCTGTATTGGCTCTGAAATTTACTGGCATGGGATTCTGGATTATGACAGCAGGGATAACCGGAAGCTTGCCGAGGTGACGGACTTTGCTGCAAAACTGCGTAGTATCGATGAGGTTGCAGGGGCGGATTATATCGCAGGCTTTGCTTATTTGAATGATTATGACAATGAGTGGGACAGCGCTGCTGATGTATGGCACAAGAGAGTGGATGCACAGAGCAAGGAGTCCGTTTTCCTGTTCTCACAAAAGAACCATACCCCATACAATTCTGTTTATCTGGAGGAGGGATTCCGGGCAGAGGAATTGCAGAAATACCCGCTGGTGATTTATCCCCACCCGGTGATTATGACAGAAGAAAAGCTTAACATTCTCCGTGAATATGTGTCAAACGGAGGTACGCTCCTGCTTGGCTGCCGTTCCGGATATAAGGATGAGAACGGTCACTGCGTGATGCTGCCGCAGCCGGGACTTCTTTCGGAACTGACCGGAACCGACATCCATGATTTTACCTTTGTGCATGAGTACGATGAAGGAATCTGTGCAGAAGCGGAAGGAGAGCTTATGGAAGGACAGGCAGAAGGCCGGCTGGAGATGCCTTTATTTAATGATATTTTATCCATAAAGGACGGTGCGGATGAGGCAAAGGTGCTTGCACGGTATGACAGAAGCTATTATAAGGGAGAGCCTGCCCTGATTGAAAACCGTTATGGAAAAGGAAGAGTGCTTCACCTTGGAAGCTGCTTTTCCGAGCAGAACCTGAAGGTGCTGTTTGATTATCTGGGACTTACGGAACCCTGGGCAGATTATGTGGAAGTACCGGAAGATGTAGAGTTGGCTGTCCGTAAAAAGAATGGGGTAACCTATCTGTTCCTGCTCAATTATATGTTCCATGAAGAGACCATTACCCTGAAAAAGGAATGTATTGATCTGTTTACCGGCGAGAAAAAGGAAGGAAAAGTTACTCTGAAGCCGTTTGAAGTACTGGTTGTCAGAGTGGATTAAGGGAGCATAGAAACGCTCAATCAGAACATAACAGATATTCCGGAATTGCTAAAAAGCATGACTGATTGATGAGAGGGAGAAGATGGAACAGACTGTCAGTAAAAAGGAATTTAAGGGATTTTCAGGAAATGAATTAAAAATATTTGCAATTATTGCGATGCTTATGGATCATCTGGCATCCACGATCTGGCCGGGATACCATAAGGACTGGTGGCTGCTTGCCATTCATCTTTTCGGGCGGCTTGCCGCACCGACGATGTGGTTTATGATTGCGGAAGGATACCGGTATACCAGGAACTTTAAGAAGTATCTGGCGCGCCTTTTCATTTTTGCAGTTCTTGCGCACTTTGCCTATAATTTCTGCTTCGGAATTCCTCTTATTCCGTTCCGGGATTCGGTGCTGAACCAGACCAGTGTAATCTGGCCGCTTTTCCTGGCAGCAGTCGGACTTTACATTTTTGATGATAAAAAGAGAAGCTTTCCTTTGAAAAACTGGCAGAAAACAGTACTTCTTCTGGTGCTGTGTGTACTGGCATTTCCATCGGACTGGTCATGCTTTCCGGTATTATGTACCTTACATATTTACCAGAACAGGGGAAACTTAAAGAAGCAGGTGCTCGGAATGCTTGCCTATATTTCCATGTATGTACTGGTGTGGTGTCTGTGTATTGATGTGGTTTATGGACTGCTGCAATTCGGTATTATTATTGTGTGGCCTTTTATGCATTTCTACAATGGAACAAGAGGTAAGGCAAAGTGGATGAAGTGGTTTTTCTATGTATTTTATGTAGGGCACCTTATTCTGTGCGGTTTCTTACGACTTGCCCTGCATGGAAATGTGGCAACAATTATTGGAGGTTAAAATGCAGGGAGAACAGATGATCAGTGCATTAATCGGACTTGTGGGGGCTGTTTCCAATAATGGAAGGACGGAGCAGACCGATGGCGTGATCCGCAAGGCCTTTTTACAGATTCGAAATGGTGGAAGTGAGCAGGAGATTGTGGAGGCTGTTCATCAGGAAAAATTTGCCATTTCACCGGACTGTGCCATATGTAAGAACCCATGCGGAAACACTTCGGATTATGATATGGCCCGGTTTCATGAAGCCAGTGAATCAATTCAGAATCGGAAGCTGGAACTGATTAAGTCAATAGGAGCTTATCTGGAATCGGTACAGGAAGAGAAACTTCCCGATCTGATCTATCAGGGAATTGCATATTTTGGGTATGATCTGCAGGAGAAGGCATATGTGGAAATGATTGAACAGATTCATGGGAAAATCATAAGGTGAGGCAGGATCAACCAGAATTGCTTATGAAAAGATTAAGGAAGGATGAAACATTCCAATGAGTAATCAGAAAGAGAAAGACAGTATGCGGGACGAAGGATTAAAGGGAAATGAACAGATCGAGGAAGCCATTCTTGCACTGCAGCAGGAGGCAACGCCGGAAATGCTGGCGCATGCGCTTACGGTAATCCGCAGACGCATGAAAGAGGGCGGCCAGTTGATTGTGGATGTGGAACCGTCTGTTGCCGGTACGCAGATGAATCTTAAGTTGGTTGAAACCGGAGACGGTGCAAAGTGGTGGTCTGCGTTTACCGGCTTTGAGGAAGAATTGCAGGGTGCAGACAGTGTGAAGTCCACATTTCTTTCGGATATGGATAAGCTGTTTGATGCCGCACTTTCGGTACCGGATATTCAGGGGGTTGCATTAAATCCATGGAACAGAACGATGATGCTCGATAAGCATCTTATCCGTATCATCAAACCAGAGCAGGGAAAATAGAGGAGAAGCAAACCGGTAAATGATGGAAATAATGGATTGTTCCGACACGAAATAAGTGCTACAATATTTTATTAGATTAAAACACGGAAGAGAGGCAGGAATGCCTGGAAAATTTATCCCGCTGAAAAGGAAAGATATTGATTCAGAATATTTAGGAACAGTAAGACAAATGAGGAGAAACAACATGAAAAAATGGAAGTATGTAGCAGGAGTGATGTTTTTATGGCTGGCGTTTGGCGCATCTGCTATGGCGCAGGAGAAGGAAATGCCGGATGGACAGAAGTTTGATGCCGAGTTTTATGCGGCTGCTTATCCGGATGTGACGGCAGAGATCGGTACGGCAGAAGCAGATCTTTACCAGCATTATATAACATATGGAAAGGCTGAAGGAAGAAAGGCTTATGCAACAGATCAGCCGGTTGTAAATAAGACACTGCTTTGTACAAAGTCCAGTGCCTATGATACATTGGAAGACCGTAAGATCAACGTGGAACTTGCGGCAAGCCGGATCAACGGAATTGTTCTGACTCCGGGAAGTACGTTTTCTTTTTCCAAATCAATAGGAACAAGAACGAAGGAAAATGGTTATGTCGTAGCAGAAAGCTTTGCTTCCGGACGGAAAACGACTTCGGTAGGCGGAGGAATCTGTCAGGTATCCAGTACCTTATATTGTGGAATTGCGGAAGGTGCGCCGGCACAGATTAAGGTAACCGAGCGCCATAAGCATTCGGCACCGGTTGATTACGTGCCGGAAAATATGGATGCGACCATTGCAGAGGGGAGCCTGGACTTCCGGTTCCAGAATGTAGGAACCAAAAACCTGCAGATTATAAGCAGTTGTGATCAGGGTGTAGTTACTACCTCAGTTTATGAAATAAACTGATATCGGACACATCAATGAGTGGTAAAATATATTTTGGCACTCATATCATAATAAGATGAAAAGTAACTATTCAGTAGTGACTTGGAATAAGGAGTATATTCATGAACGGAATACTTAAGGTGTTGACTGCGATTCTCGGTGTGCTGGCAGTGCTTGCGTGTCTGGCAACGATTGGAATTGTGGGATATTCCATGACGAATAACAGTAATACTTCACAAAATAATCATACCAAAGGACAGCCGGATACCATTCCATCGGATGTTGCTTTTGACGGTGACGGAAACCTCGTGGTACAGGCATCTGCCGTTCCGACCATGACACCGGAGACTGACAGCAGTGCCTCACCGGATGAAGTGCCTACACCGACACCGGCTTCCACAGATGTCAGTAATCATGTGCATGACTATCAGGAGACGGTTGTTAAGAAAGCAACCTGCTATTCGGCAGGACAAATGAAATATACCTGTTCGGTCTGTGGAGATGAGTATTATGTGGATATCATGTCGACAGGACATGTTCCGGATGACTGGGAGGTCGTAAGGAAGCCTACTGCAACAGAAGAAGGACTGAGAGTGAAGAAGTGTATCTATTGTGATGAAATTGTAGCGAGTGAACCGATTCCAGTTGAAACGACAGGCGGAAGTAATGGTGCAGCAGCTGCTTCCCCCACACCGGCGCATATTCATCAATACACGGCCACAATGGAAAGAGAGCCGTCCTGTGTTCTGGCAGGATTACGCCGTTACAGCTGCAGCTGTGGAAGCTTTTATACAGAAATGATTCCGGCTCCCGGACATATTGCTTCGGACTGGACCACTGTAGAAGAGCCGACTTCCACGATGCTTGGACGGCAGCAGCGCACCTGCGTGGTTTGTGGTGTGGTACTGGATTCCAGACCACTGAATACGGTTTCGGCAAGTCCGTCCTCCTCCGCAGGTGCCAGTGCATCTGCAGGCACAACTGCGGCAGCCAGCGCATCGGCCAGCGCAACAGCTACGGCACGGACCTCGGGTTCACCGTCAGCTTCAGCTAATGCATCTGCTTCTCCTTCAGCACATAAGCATAATTATGTTTCTTATGTGTTAAAGGAAGCCAACTGTACGGAACGCGGAATCCGTTCCTTCGTATGCAGCTGTGGAAGCTCTTATGCCGAACCGATTGAACGCGATCTGAATAACCATACCTACCGGGCAGTGGTTATTCCTGCAACAAACACAACACAGGGGTATACCATTTATACCTGTATCCGGTGTAACTCAAGCTATTACGATAACTATACGCCGCCGTTAGATCCGGCATATGCCAATGTGATTGCAGCAAGTACGGCAAGTCCGTCGGCAACCGCGCAAACGAAATAACGTAACAGGAAGAGAGCATAATCCCTTCTGTTCATGCATATAAAAGTATGAGCAGGAGGGATTTCTATGTTAAATGAGCAGACGATTGTAAAATGGGACAAGAACACGGAAACGGATCTGCACAGCGGCCTGACGGAAGCGCAGGTTAAAGAGCGGCAGACAATTTACGGGCCAAACCGGCTTAAGGAAGGAAAGAAGAAGAGCGTACTGAAGCTCTTCTGGGAACAGCTGAATGATCCCCTGATTTATATTCTGATGGCGGCCATTGCCATATCGTTATTCCTTGGAGAAGCCGGGGAATCCATGATTATTGCAGCAGTAATTATCCTGAATGCAGTTGTCGGGGTGATTCAGGAAGGAAAGGCAATAAAGGCGATTGAAGCCTTGCAGCAGTTATCAAGTCCCAAGGCGCTTGTAAAGCGGGACGGCAGGGAAATGGAGATCCCGGGCAGTGAGCTGGTGCCTGGGGATCTGATTTTCTTAGAAGCAGGAAGGCAGGTTCCGGCGGATGGAAGACTGCTTACAGCGAGCGGATTGCAGATAGATGAAGCGGCGCTTACGGGAGAATCTGTAGCGGTGGATAAGGAGGCTCTGGGACAGAAGAAGGAAGAGAAAGTGGATGACCGTGGAACAGGGAAAGCAGAAGCGGTGAGTTCAGAAGAGGAAAATCTTCATGCGGCAGAAGTGCTGGGCGATCAAAAGCACCTTGTGTTCATGACCACCATGGTAACGGCAGGACACGGGGAAGCGATTGTAACGGAAACCGGAATGCACACACAGATCGGAAAGATTGCCGGAATGATTTCGGAGAGCCGGGAAGAGCTGACACCACTCCAGAAGCGTCTGGCAGATCTGGGCAAAATCTTAAGCCTTGTGGCAGTCGGCATCTGTGTATTCCTGTTCGTGGTAGCCGTATTGCAGAAACGGGATATCGGAGAAATGCTGCTTACAGCAATTTCCCTGGCTGTTGCGGCGGTTCCGGAGGGACTTGCTGCAATTGTGACAGTGGTGCTTGCCTTAAGCGTTTCAAGAATGGTGCGTGTTGGAACGATCGTGCGCAGGCTCCCATCGGTAGAAACCTTAGGGGCGGTGGATGTGGTCTGCTCAGACAAGACAGGGACGCTGACATGTAACCGGATGACAGTGAAGCAGTGTTATGTGGATGGAAGGCTCCTTCCGGTAGAAGAGTTCCGGAAGGAGGAGCATGAAGAATTCTTAAATGCCTGTGTGCTTTGCAACAACGCACTGCTTGGAGAAGAAAATATCGGAGATCCCACAGAGCTTGCGCTGCTGATCCTGGCAAAGGAATGCGGCAGGGAAAAGGAAAACACGGAGAAAGAGTATGTGCGCATTTCGGAGTGTGCATTTGACTCCGTGAGAAAGAAGATGACCACCATACATAAATCTGTCAATGGAGAGGCTGCCTATAGCAAAGGAGCTGCCGACCGCATTTTAAAGGACTGCAGGACCGTCTGGAAGAATGGAAAGGAAGCCGCCTTTTCCGAAAAGGCAAAGAATGAGGCAAGATCTGCAATGGAGCAGATGGCTTCCGGAGCACTGCGGGTTATGGCACTTGCCATGAAGAAAAAGGGAGATCTGAAAGAAGAAAAGGATCTGATATTCTTAGGACTTGTCGGCATGATGGATCCGCCGCGGGAGGGTGTGGCAGAGGCGGTACAGAGCTTTCGTAAGGCTCATGTACAGACCGTGATGATTACAGGGGATCATGTGGATACAGCACTGGCCATTGCAAAGGAGCTTGGCATTGCACAAAGTCATGAGCAGTGTATGAGGGGAGAGGAGCTGGAGGTACTTTCACAGGAAGAGCTGATTGGACGTGTGGAAGGAATCCGGGTTTTTGCTAGAGTGTCCCCTGAGCATAAGGTCCGCATCGTACATGCCCTCAAAGCAAAGGGCAAAACGGTAGCCATGACCGGAGACGGGATCAACGATGCCCCGGCGCTGCGCTCGGCAGATGTCGGTGTGGCGATGGGAAAGGGCGGAACGGATGTAGCTCGGAATGCTGCAGATCTGATACTGACGGACGATAATTTTTCCACAATTGAGAAGGCAATCCGCGAGGGACGCGGGATTTATGAGAATATCCGTAAAACAATCCTGTTTCTTTTGTCCTCGAATTTCGGGGAAATTATCACGATGCTCGTGGCGATCCTGGCAGGCTTTCCTGCAACGCTGAAGGCGAGTCATATTTTATGGGTAAACCTGATTACGGATTCACTGCCAGCACTTGCCCTCGGTATGGACGGAAACGACGGGGAAGAGCTGATGAAGCAGCCGCCGCGCAAAAGCACGGACACGATGTTTTCCCATGGAGGACTGTCCTGCACGCTCTGTTACGGAGTGGTGATCGGAGTTATCAGCATCCTTGCCTTTATGGCGGTTCCTTATGAGGAACTGCTGCAGCGGCAGCTTCCGGTGAATCTTCTTTCCATGAAAAAGATTCTGGAAATTGAGTGGATCCTGAACAAAGCACAGACCCATGCCTTTACGGTGCTTGGCATGAGTCAGCTGGTGCATGCGGTCGGTATGCGGGATGTGAACCGGTCGGTGTTCCGGATGAAGCATTTTGAAAATCTGTATATGCTGGCAGCCCTCGGAATCGGACTGCTTTTGCAGGTATTGGTGACCGAAGTGCCCTATCTCGTGACATTGTTTGAAACCAACCGCCTGACGCTTGGCGAGTGGGGACGGCTTCAGATCCTTGCGCTGACACCACTTGCCGTGCACGAACTGCTATGCCTTTTTACCGCAGCTGGGCAAAGGCAAGAACGAGCAGAAGAAGCGCACTGACAATCGAAAGATTGTGGGAACAGCGTTTGGAAAAATAATGTCCTAAGAGCCATCCACCCCAAATGGTCACACCATGGATGAATACGGAGTAGGACAGTAAAAGGAAAAGAGGAAGATGGCAGGTGCCGATGCTTAATCCGACAGAGATGTTGTCGATGGACAAAGTGACGGCAAGAAGTGCTGCTTCATTCAAAGAAAGAATCTGTACTTCTTTCCGGTTGATTTTGTGGGAAAGGGCTTCGGAGGTGAGGGAGCTTTGGGGAGGATGAAAGGCAGGCAGGGCATCGTAGATTTTGTAAAGGGAAAGAAGAAGCAGGACAACAAAGGGAAGATAGGTTTTTAAGAATGGAGGAAGCAGGGTAAGCAGCCGGTCGCCGAACAGGAAGGAGAGGGTAAGCATTGCCCCGGAGATGCAGGAAATCAGGAACAGGGAAGAGAGTGGAATCCGTACCCTGTCAAGTCCGTAGGAAAATCCAAAAACAAACGCATCTGCGCACAAAAGGGTGATCAGCAGAAGCGAGAAAATCAGAGAGGAATTCATGGAGGGGAGCTCCTTATTCGTTTGCTATATTATATGAAATTATGGTATACTTGTGTGAAGGGAAGGGAGGATGGCGATGAAATTAATATTTATTGGGGCGGACCATGAGGTGACAGGAAGCTGTCATTATTTACAGGTCGGAGACAAACATATTCTGGTGGATTATGGTATGCAGCAGGGCATTGATGCCTTTGAGAATGCAGAGCTGCCCGTGTGTGAGGCACAGCTTGATTATGTGCTGCTTACCCATGCCCATGTGGATCATTCCGGTATGCTGCCACAGCTCGCAGCAAGAGGATTCCGGGGGCAGATCCTGACAACGGAAGCAACGGCAGATCTTTGCAGTATTATGCTTCGGGACTGCGCACATATCCAGATGCAGGATGCGGAGTGGAAGAACCGTAAGGCGAAGCGAAGCGCGGACAATGCGCTGGTCGAGCCGCTTTATACCATGGAGGACGCAGATAATATCATCCGAAGGATTGTTCCCTGCGAGTACGACCGGATGATTGAGGTTTGTGAAGGGGTGAAGATCCGTTTTACAGATGTAGGTCATCTCTTGGGATCTGCCAGTATTGAGGTCTGGGCAACGGAAGAAAACGTAACGAAGAAAATTGTCTTTTCCGGAGACATTGGAAATAAAAACCAGCCGCTCATTAAGGATCCGACGTATACGAAGGAAGCTGATTATGTTGTCATGGAATCCACCTATGGAGACCGGTTTCACTCCGAAGAGCGTCCGGATTACGTTAAGGAGCTGACGGAAATTCTGCAGGCGACCTTTGACCGTGGCGGTAACGTGGTGATTCCGTCCTTTGCGGTCGGACGTACGCAGGAGATCCTGTATTTCCTCCGCAAGATCAAAGAAGAAAAGCTCGTAAAAAATCATGAGGATTTTCCGGTTTATGTGGATAGCCCCCTGGCGGTAGAGGCAACCGGCATTTTTCATAAAAATGAACTGGACTGCTTCGATGAGAATGCCATGGAACTGGTGAAAAAGGGCATTAATCCGATTGCTTTTCCGGGATTAAGGCTTTCAATCACGAGCGACGAATCCAAGGCAATCAATTTCGAGAATACCCCGAAGGTAATTCTTTCTGCGTCCGGTATGTGTGAAGCGGGCCGGATCCGCCATCATTTAAAGCACAATTTATGGCGGCCGGAATGTACGATCCTCTTTGTAGGCTATCAGGCAGTAGGAACATTAGGTCGTGTTCTGGTGGAAGGAATCGATGAGGTGAAGCTCTTTGGTGAGCCGATTCAGGTACGTGCCAGCATCAAAACGCTTGCCGGGCTGTCCGGACATGCGGATAAGAACGGACTCATTGAATGGGTGACCGCCTTTGCCGAAAAGCCGCGCAGGGTTTTCGTGGTACATGGGGAGGATTCTGTGTGCAGATCCTTTGTGGAATGCCTGCAGGTGGAGCATGGATTAAAGGCTTATGCGCCTTACAGCGGAACGGTGTTTAATTTGCTGACGAATAAGCTGGAGTACGAAGCACTGCCGATTCCGGTTGCAAAGAAGAAGGGACGCACCGGTACGGATGTATTCAGCAGATTGCTGGCAGCAGGTCAGAGACTTCTTACCATTATTCATAAGAATGAAGGGTGTGCGAATAAGGATCTTGCGAAGTTCGCAGATCAGGTAACCGCACTGTGCGATAAATGGGACCGGGATATCTGATCAGGAGAGACCGGATCAATCCGATGGATATCATAATGAAAAGAGAGCGGACCATGATATAAAATATAATGAGCCCAAGGAAAAGCAAGCGGCTGCGAAGCAGACATTTGGTTTTCCGGGCTCATTAACGAGCAAATATCCTGCGAAGCAGGATGGAGAGCACGAAGTGCGGATTTGCGAGTTGACTGTGAAAATAAAGAATAGCAGAAACAGGAGATGAATACGGTCATGAACATGATTGTGGCAGTAGATAATAATTGGGCGATCGGAAATCACAATGAACTGCTTGTGAGTATTCCGGCAGATATGAAGTTTTTCCGGCAGGAAACCGATGGAAAAGTGGTTGTTATGGGGCGCAAGACCTTGGAGAGCTTTCCCAATGGAATGCCGCTTGTAAACCGGGTGAATATTGTTCTGACGGAGAATCCGGATTACCGGGTGAAGGGAGCGAAGATAGTACATTCCCTTGCGGAGCTGCAGGAGGAATTGAAGCAGTACCGGTCGGAGGATGTCTATGTGATCGGCGGTGAGAGTGTTTACCGGCAGCTGCTTCCTTACTGTGATGTGGTTCATGCCACACGGATTGATATGGAATATCAGGCAGACGCACACTTCCCGAATCTGGAGAAGGATCCGGAGTGGGTAGTGACTACGGACAGCGATGAGCAGACCTATTTTGATATACCTTACACTTTTGTAAAATATGAGCGCAGCCGTTTAACCGTGCAGAAATGATTGTGCAGAAATAATTGTTCGGGATGATTGTGGCAGAATGGTATGACGACAGATAAAACAGGGGAGATGGAGCATGATGAAAAGAAAAAGTATGGCAGCCATGTTGCTTGTGACGGCATTAGGGCTTACCGCCTGTGGAGGACAGGGCACGGGTGCGGCTGCATCGCAGGAAGCGGCGCAGGAAGCGCAGACAGGAGAAGCAGGCGGAGAACAGAGTGAAGAAGCAGACGGAGAACAGAGTGAAGAAGCAGACGGAGATGAGCTTACCGGGACGGATGCCCCTGAGGCATCAAAACCGGAGGAGGGAACGGAGCTTGATCCGGGCTTTGCCGTGGAAAGCGGCAATATCCCTGAAATTACCATCGAAGCAAAGCAGATTCCGGACAAGGAGTGCTTTCAGTTCGTAAAGGACATGAAAACGGGGTGGAACCTTGGAAATACACTGGAGGCGTATTCCGAGGGAAAGATGTATGGAGATGATACTTCTTCCGAGGAAAGCTGGGGCAACCCTGTTACGACAAAGGAAATGATTGATACCTTAAAGAATGCGGGCTTCCGTACCGTGCGTATTCCGGTCACCTGGCACAATCATGTAACCGATGACGGCAATGGCCCTGTCATCAGCGAAGCATGGCTTGACCGTGTGCAGGAGGTTGTGGATTATGCGTATGACAATGGGATGTATGTCATTTTAAATACACACCATGACAATACCGCCAACATTGACGGTGAAGGCGGCTATTATCCGGATACGGCACATGCAGAAGAGTCCGACCGGTATATTAAGGGCATTTGGACACAGGTTGCGGAACGTTTTAAGGATTATGACGAGCATCTGATTTTTGAATCTCTCAATGAACCACGTCTTGTGGGAACGAATTACGAGTGGAACTTCAATGCAGGCGTGGCAGAATGCAAGGATGCTGCCGAGAGTATTAACCGCTTAAACCAGCTTTTTGTCGATACCGTGCGCGCAACCGGAGGAAACAATGTGGAACGTTATCTGATGATGCCGGGCTATGATGCTTCCTTAGCAGGAGCCATTACGGATCTTTATCAGCTCCCGAATGATATTGTTTCGGATAAACTGATTGTTTCCGTTCATGCGTATACCCCTTATAACTTTGCGCTCCGCCCGGGAAGTGAGAGCGAAGCAACGGACTACTTTTCATGGGAGGATCCCAAGAGTGTTTATGAGATCAATGATCTGATGAACAGTCTGTATAACAAATTTGTCTCTAAGGGAATTCCGGTTGTAATCGGAGAGTACGGTGCCGTGAACCGTGATAACAACACGCAGGACCGTGTGGATTATTATGCATATTATACGGCAGCGGCCAGAGCCAACGGCATCACTTGCTGCGTCTGGGATAACGGATCCTTTACCGATGGTGAGATCTTCGGTATTCTGCGCAGACGTGTGAATCAGTGGTTCTTTGAGGAAACAATAGAGGCAATGATGAAATACTCATAATTAGTCATAACTATTGACTTTTTATAAGGATAGGATAATAATAAATAACAGTTATATTATACAGAGCTTGGAGGAGAACAGTGATGGAAAAGAAGAACATTGACTGGGGTAATATCGGTTTCGGTTATATTCAGACGGATTACCGTTATGTATCAAATTATAAGAATGGAGCCTGGGATGAAGGCGGACTGACACAGGATGCCAATATTGTGCTGAATGAGTGTGCAGGAGTTCTTCAGTATGCACAGACCGTATTTGAGGGTCTGAAGGCATATACTACCAGCGATGGCCGTACCGTGGTTTTCCGTCCTGATTTAAATGGCGAAAGATTAGAGCAGAGTGCAGCCAGACTTGAAATGCCGATCTTCCCGAAGGAGCGTTTCGTAGAAGCAATTAAGCAGGTTGTGAAAGCAAACGAAGCCTACGTTCCACCTTACGGAAGTGGCGCAACACTTTATCTTCGTCCGTATATGTTCGGATCGAATCCGGTTATCGGCGTAAAGCCGGCTACCGAATATCAGTTCCGTATATTCGCAACACCGGTTGGGCCTTACTTCAAGGGCGGTGCCAAGCCGATTACCATCCGTGTCTGTGACTTTGACCGTGCAGCACCGAACGGAACCGGTCATATCAAAGCAGGATTAAATTATGCAATGAGCCTTCATGCTATTGTAGATGCACATAATCAGGGATACGATGAGAACATGTATCTCGATGCAAAGACCAGAACCAAGGTAGAGGAAACAGGTGGAGCAAACTTCATCTTCGTAACCAGGGACGGCAAGGTCGTAACACCGAAGTCCAACAGCATCCTTCCTTCCATCACAAGACGTTCCCTGTTACAGGTGGCAAGAGAATATCTTGGACTGGAAGCAGAAGAAAGAGAAGTATATTTTGATGAAGTAAAAGACTTCGCAGAAGCAGGTCTGTGTGGTACTGCAGCCGTTATTTCCCCGATCGGCAAGATTGTGGATCATGGTAAGGAAATCTGTCTGCCAAGCGGCATGGAGCAGATGGGACCTGTTACTAAGAAGCTGTATGATACCTTAACCGGAATCCAGATGGGAACCATCAAGGCTCCGGAAGGATGGATCGTAGAGATCAAATAAGCAGCGTTCAGAAAATAGAACATGAATGAAGCAAAAGCCCCTTCCTGCGGCTCGGTTATGCCGGTCATAGGAAGGGGATTAGCTTTTTGGGGAACGTTTTTGGAGGGGACTTTTTTACAGTAACACTTTGATTGGCAAAAGACCAAAAGTGTGATATGATGTAACTATTCAGTACAGGTCGAGGCATTTACTGCCAAGACCGTAAGAAAATGATTCAGTAATGCAAAATCCCATCGGCGAAGCCGATTTGGAATGGATTTTGCATCGTAACTGTGAAGGTACTGAACAGTTACGATATGATTTATAACAGGTTTTGATCGTTTGGACTAAAGAATAAACAGAGAGGTGGTTTTATTTTGAGTAAAGAAGTAGCAGGAACAACTGTTGTGATGCTGGGAAATGCCGCAATCGCCAGAGGTGCGTACGAAGCCGGTGTGAAGGTATCCGCAGCATATCCGGGAACACCCAGTACGGAAATCAGTGAGAATCTGGTGAAATATAAGGATGAATTATATTCTGAGTGGTCTCCGAATGAAAAGGTGGCAACCGAAGTGGCAATCGGGGCCTCGATCAGTGGAGTGCGTGCCCTTGTATCCATGAAGCATGTTGGTGTCAATGTGGCATCCGATCCGCTTTATACCATTTCCTACAGTGGAGTAAACGGAGGACTGGTATTGGTTGCAGCTGATGACCCGGGGATTTACAGCTCCCAGAATGAGCAGGATTCCCGTATGGTAGCACGTGCTGCCATGGTTCCTGTAATCGAGCCGTCGGACAGTGAAGAAGCAAGGATGTTTATTAAGAGAGCCTTCGAGCTTTCCGAGCAGTATGATACACCGATTATGTTCCGTACAACAACCAGACTGGCACATTCGCAGGGTGTGGTTCACTTAGAGGAACGTCAGCAGATTCCGGATAAGCCGTATGAGAAGAATATTGCCAAGAACGTCATGATGCCGGGCAATGCCATTAAGCGTCACCTCGTGGTAGAGGAACGTTTAAAGAAAATGGCAGCGGATGCGGCAACGCTTGATATTAATAAAGTAGAATATAACGACACGAAGATCGGTGTGATCACGAGTGGAATTCCTTACCAGTATGTTAAGGAAGTACTTCCCAATGCTTCCGTATTAAAGCTTGGTCTGGTACATCCCCTTCCGAAGACCCTGATTGAGGAGTTTGCTTCCAGGGTAGATACCCTTTATATTGTGGAGGAACTGGAGCCTGTCATTGAGGAACAGGTGAAATCCTGGGGAATCAAGTGTATCGGTAAGGAAATCTTTACCGTACAGGGCGAATACAGTGCCAATATGCTTCGCAGGGCAATTCTTAAGGAAGAGCTGGATCTTGAAGAAGCAGCACAGGTTCCTGCAAGACCGCCGATCCTTTGTCCGGGATGCCCGCACAGAAGCGTTTATTCCGTATTGAAGAAATTAAAGATTCATGCATCCGGTGATATCGGGTGTTATACCTTAGGCGCGGTAGCTCCTTTGAGCGTTGTGGATACGA
>USDI01000028.1 GCA_900553305.1 uncultured Lachnospiraceae bacterium | reverse complement strand
ATTCGCAGTAGTAGACAAGACTGTTACTAAGGAAGAAGTAAACGCAGCTATGAAGGCTCAGGCTACTGAATCCTTTGGTTATAATGAAGAAGAAATCGTATCTTCCGATATCGTTGGAATGAGATTCGGTTCCTTATTCGATGCTACACAGACAATGGTTAGCCCTCTTCCGGATGGAAAGACTCAGGTAGAAGTTGTTTCCTGGTATGACAATGAGAACTCCTACACAAGCCAGATGGTTCGTACCATTAAGTATTTCGCAGAATTAGGCTAATTTCGTAATCTGAAAGAAGACCTGTCGAAAGGTCCGGTCTCATGGACCGGACCTTTTTTGAGTAGAGCACTTAGCGGGGTGCTTACGAGCTTAGTGCGAACCATGCATGTGCACTTAATGAGGACGAGTCGAAGACGAAGTCAGAATTTAGTGCAGCAGGCGAAGTAGAGCATTTAGCAAGTTTTTTTAAAAATTAGGAGGATAGAATCATGGGATTAAATAAGAAATCCGTAGACGATTTTAATGCAAAGGGAAGAAGAGTCCTTGTTCGTTGTGACTTTAACGTTCCCCTTAAGGATGGCAAGAACACAGACGAAACCCGTATTGTGGCTGCACTTCCTACAATCAACAAATTAATTGCTGATGGCGGCAAGGTAATTCTTTGCTCTCATCTTGGAAAGGTTAAGAATGGCCCGAACGAAGGCGAATCTTTAGCTCCTGTAGCTGAGAGACTTTCCGAGAAGCTTGGCAAGGAAGTTAAATTCATCGCTGATTACAATGTAACAGGTGCAGATGCAACTGCAGCAGTAGCAGCAATGAATGATGGAGATGTCATCTTACTTCAGAATACCCGTTTCCGTGGTGCAGAAGAAACCAAGAACGGCGAGCAGTTCTCTAAGGAATTAGCAGATCTTTGCGACGATTATGTATGTGATGCATTCGGATCTTCCCACAGAGCACATGCTTCTGTAGCCGGTGTTACAGATTTCGTACGTGCTAAGGGTGGTAACTGTGCAGTTGGATACTTAATGCAGAAGGAAATCAACTTCCTTGGCAATGCAGTTGAGAATCCGGTCAGACCTTTCGTAGCAATCCTTGGTGGTGCTAAGGTCGCTGATAAGCTTAACGTAATTAACAACCTTCTTGAGAAGTGTGATACCCTCATCATTGGTGGTGGTATGGCATTCACCTTCTTAAAGGCTAAGGGATATGAAATCGGTAAGTCTCTCGTAGATGATGAGAAGATCGATTACTGTAAGGAAATGATGGCTAAGGCAGAGAAACTTGGCAAGAAGCTTCTTCTTCCTATTGATACTACCGTAGCTGCAGAATTCCCGAACCCGATTGATGCTCCGATCGAAGTTCAGGTTGTAGACGCTGACAAGATCCCTGCTGATATGGAAGGTCTTGATATCGGAACCAAGACTGCTGAATTATATGCAGATGCTGTTAAGAGCGCTAAGACTGTTGTTTGGAATGGTCCTATGGGCGTATTCGAGAACCCGACTCTTGCAAAGGGAACCATCGCAGTAGCGAAGTCTCTTGCAGAAACCGATGCAACTACAATCATCGGTGGTGGTGATAGTGCAGCAGCAGTTAACCAGCTTGGATTCGCTGATAAGATGAGCCACATCTCTACCGGTGGTGGTGCTTCCCTTGAATTCTTAGAGGGTAAGGTACTTCCCGGTGTAGCAGCAGCCGATGATAAATAGGCCGAAAGCAACTTAGTGAATGCGAACGATAGTGAAGCATGAACTTAGTGCGAGGTCGTTCCCGAATCTTAGCAAATCCGAGCCAGCGGCGAAGGAAGAGCTTAGCTGAGGGAACCGAAAGCAACATTATAAAAATCAGAAAGAGGACAATAAAATGGCAAGAAGAAGAATTATTGCCGGCAACTGGAAAATGAACATGACTCCCAGCCAGGCAGTTGAACTTTGTGCAACACTGAAAGATTTAGTTAAGAACGATGCAGTAGACGTTGTTTACTGTGTACCTGCAATTGATATCGTACCTGTAGCAGAAGCAATTAAGGGTACCAATGTAAAGTTAGGCGCTGAGAACTTCTACATTGAAGATAAGGGTGCTTACACTGGTGAAATCTCCGCTCCGATGCTTAAGGATGCTGGTGTAGAATACATCATCATCGGACATTCCGAGAGAAGAGATATCTTCGGTGAGAACGATATCCTCATCAACGCTAAGGTTAAGAAGGCATTTGCTGCCGGACTTAAGCCGATCCTTTGCTGTGGTGAATCCCTTGCACTTCGTAAGGCTGGCACCTACAAAGAGTGGATTGCAAGACAGATTAAGTGGGATCTTACCGATGTAACTGCAGATCAGGTTAAAGAACTGGTTATCGCTTATGAGCCGATCTGGGCGATTGGAACCGGCGAGACAGCTACTGCTGATCAGGCACAGGAAGTATGTAAGATGATCCGTGAGGTTATTGCTGAGATGTACGATGCTTCTACAGCAGAAGCAGTTCGTATCCAGTATGGCGGTTCCATGAATGCAGGCAACGCTGCAGAACTCCTTTCCAAGGATGATATCGATGGCGGTCTGATCGGTGGAGCAGCTCTGAAGCCTGACTTTGGTCAGATTGTGAACGCATAATTCCATATGGAATAACAAGTGTTGAATTAGAACACCACAGAAGGGCAGGAAGGAATTTCCGGTTTCTGTGGTGTTTTTTGTATGTTACGTTTGTTTATGTTGTCCCGGAACCATTGCCATATCCGGTATTCTGGCTTATAATAAAGAGAATGGTTATGGGGGAAGATGCATGGGCGTACGAATTATTTCATTGATGATTATGGGATTTTCCCTGATTTTCTTACTGGTTACCCTGTGTAACCGGACATATCGTAAGTATTATCTTCCGGCGAAGATGGTCTGCAGTCTGGAATTTCTGTTGTTTGCTTTTGTGATGGGTGCATTATCCGGACAGATGATCTGGACTTTACAGCTTTTGCCGGGATTATTGTTATGTCTCATTGGGGATCTGTTTATGGGACTGCGGCATAAATCGCAGAAAAACACCTGTTTCGTGTTGGGAACGATGTCTTTCGCACTGGCGCATATCTGTTTCCTTGTGATGCTGTATGTTTCGCATCCATTTCAATGGGCAGATCTTACCGTTGTGATTGTGATGCCAATATTCATTAAGCTGCTAAAACAGACCGGGCAGTTCCGGTTTGGAAAATATGAAGGAATGGCAATTTTGTATAGTATTCTGGTGGCAGGTTTTGCGTGGAAAAGTGTGGAGATTGCCATAGGAACCACGCAGAGTGCGGATATCTGTCTGGCGATAGGAGCAACGTTCTTCTTCCTTTCCGATAGCCTGATTTTTTTCATTTCCTTTTGGAAGAAGAGGGTGTGGCCGTTACATGGAATGGAAATCAGTGCTTATTATATTGCCATGTGCCTCATTGGATTGTCCATTTCCCTGCGGTGAGATTCGGTTTTAAAATGGAAATGGTCATGTCATGCATTGCAAAGACAGTAAATCAGAATGAAATAAGAGATGGCCAACAGAAGATCAATAGATTAAAATCAGGAGTCAGAGGTCAGATTATGGAAAATAAATTATACGTGGTGATCCCTTGTTATAACGAAGAAGAAGTTCTTCCGGAAACATCGAAGCGTCTGAAAGTCAAATTAGAGGAGCTGATGGAGAAGGGGAAGATCGACCGGAACAGTAAGATTGTGTTCGTAAATGACGGATCCAAGGACCGGACATGGGAGATCATTGAGAAGTTTCATGAGGAAGATCATATCTTTAGTGGAATCAATTTAAGCCGGAACCGGGGACATCAGAATGCACTTCTTGCCGGACTGATGACGTCGAAGAATTATGCGGATATGGTGGTTTCCATGGATGCGGATCTGCAGGATGACATTAATGCAGTTGATGAAATGGTAGAGAAATACCTGAATGGAATTGATATTGTTTATGGAGTACGCAGCAGCCGCGCGAAGGATACCTTTTTTAAAAAGGCGACAGCAGAAGGTTTTTACAAGCTGATGAATGGCATGGGAGCCAACACGGTATTTAATCATGCGGATTACCGTCTGATGAGCCGCAGGGCCCTGGAAGGACTGGCGCAGTTTGGAGAAGTGAATCTGTTCCTCCGTGGGATTGTGCCGATGATTGGTTACCGTACCGATGTCGTTTATTACGAACGGGGCGAACGCTTTGCAGGCGAAAGCAAGTATCCTTTGGGCAAAATGCTTTCCTTTGCGGTAGAGGGCATTACTTCTTTAAGTACAAAGCCGATCCGGATGATTACCGGTCTTGGATTTTTTGTTTTTCTGATAAGCCTGATTATTCTGGTATACAGCTTTGTGCGTCACTTTATGGGAGCAACGATTGTAGGCTGGACGACACTGATGGTTTCCGTATGGGCCATTGGCGGACTGATTTTGTTATCCCTTGGTGTTGTTGGGGAATATATTGGTAAGATCTATTTAGAGACTAAGGCCAGACCGCGATTCATTATTGATGAATTTCTGAACGAGGAAGAGATGTAATAGGAAAATGGTACTTGCAGTCCATGCAAATTGATGTTATCATAGGAATGTTTGTCGGAGAACCCTGAATTAACAAAGAATGTAGAAAGATACAATGACAGATGTAAGGGGAAGATCCTGACAGGAAATTATGATTAGAATAGGATAGTAAAGATTTATGGAACAACAGATAAGATATAGTGATACGGAAATCAATGCCTACATTTTGAAGGCCGTCCGGGAAATGGGCTTTGAATATATGACTCCCATTCAGGAGCAGGCAATTCCGGTATTGTTAGAAGGAAAAGATGTGATTGGACAGGCGCAGACAGGAACCGGTAAAACGGCTGCGTTTTCCATTCCGATGATACAAAAGATTGATATCTCCTGTAAGAAACCGCAGGGGATTATTCTTTGTCCGACCAGAGAGCTTGCCATGCAGGCGGCAGAAGAGATTCGTAAGATTACGAAATATATGCATGGCTTAAAGGTTCTTCCGGTTTATGGAGGACAGGACATCAGCAAGCAGATCCGGGCACTCAGTCAGGGAGTACAGATTATTGTCGGTACACCGGGACGTGTCATGGATCATTTGCGCAGACATACGATTAAGACCGCGAACGTCCGGATGATCGTTTTGGATGAAGCGGATGAAATGCTGAACATGGGATTCCGGGAAGATATGGAAACGATTCTTTCCCAGATGCCCGAAGAGCGTCAGATGGCACTGTTTTCGGCAACCATGCCGCAGGCAATTTTAGAAATTACTAACCAGTACCAGAAGGATGCCGTCTTTATCAAGGTGACACCCAGGGAGGTTACGGTTGCTGCAATCGAGCAGAGCTATTACCGGATTGCGAAGAAGGACAAGATGAATGCCCTGTGCAGACTGATTGACTTCCATCAGCCCAAGCGCAGTCTGATCTTCTGCAATACCAAGAAGATGGTCGATGAAATGACACAGGAGCTAAAGGGAAGGGGCTATGAAGCAGAAGGACTTCATGGAGATCTGTCCCAGTTTCAGAGAGATACGGTCATGAATCTGTTCCGTAACGGACGTTGTGCCATTCTGATTGCAACCGATGTGGCTGCCCGTGGAATTGACGTGAGCGGTGTCGATGCGGTATTTAACTATGATGTACCGGAGGATATTGAATATTACGTTCACCGGATCGGACGAACCGGACGTGCCGGAAGAGAAGGCAGATCCATGACGCTGGTGTCCGGAAGAGAAGTGTTCAAGATGCGTGATATTGAACGGATTTGTCATACCAAAATTGAAGAAAAGAAACTTCCGACTGGAAAGGATATCGTAAAGGTGAAGTTCCGGCGTTCGATTGACAGTGCACTGGAGGCTGCCAAAGATCAGAATCTTGAGGGCTTAAAGAACCGGATCGAAAGTGTCTGTGATGAAAGAGGAATCTCAGAACTGGATCTTGCAGCAGCGCTTCTTTATCAGAGTATGGGAGAGGAACCGGAAGAGATCGAAGAGGAGCGTTTCTACTATGACCGCAACCGCTGTCAGGACAACAGCCGCCGGGAAGGAAAGGGTGGTTATGGAAGAGAGTCCCGCTATCGTGGCAAGGAAAGCCGTTACCGGGATCAGAAGGGACGAAGCCGTGTAAGAGAGGATCAGGGAGGCAGAAACCGCCACAGGGAAGAGCGCGGCAGTCAGAGAACACAGGATGCAGCCCGCAGGAATGAGAATGGAAGAAGAAAGAATCCGGAGGAGCGCGGGGATAAGAAAGCTGTTCTTTCGAAGAAGAGAAAACATGGAGTGTTTTAAATGAGTAAGTCACATACAGCAGGAAAGAAAATATCATCAAGAGAAATAAGAAGACGACGCCGGGCACGTATGGTCTGGCTGGAACGTGGAATGATCGCGTTCTGGGTGATCGCACTGGCAGGTGGTATTGGCGCGGCCGTTTATCTGAATGTGCCGGGGTTAAAATTAAACCGTCAGCTTCACAAGGCAGACAGTCTTATGGAAACTTCGGATTATGATGGTGCGATTGCACATTACCAGGAGGCATTGAATATTGATTCCACATCCGTAAAAGCATATCATGCCATGGCAGGGGCTTATTGGAATAAGGAAGACAAGGGCTCGGCAGAGCTCACTCTGCAGCAGGGTTTTGAAGCAACACAGGATGACGGACTGCTGCAGGAATACTGTGTTTATATGCTGAATGATGCGGTTGCGGACATCAATGCACAGAGCTGTACCTTTGAGACGCTGGAAAAGTGTCTTACCGTTCTGGAAACGAGTCCGGATAACGCGGAAGTCTATTCTCCATTGGATGCCTGCTATGAATGGCTGATTCATACAGACGATGAGAACTTTTTTACCTCACTGTCTGACGGAGAGACTTATTTTGAGCAGTATGTGAAGGCATTACAAAGGATGATCCGTGTTTATCAGCAGTATCCTTCGGACAGTTTAAAGGATGAGATTGTGAAGTATGCAACGATCGACCGTGATCTGTTGTGGCTGGATGTATCGAAGCTTACAGAATATCAGGAACTGCTTGCTTTAGTTCAGACGATCGGAACGAATGATTCCATTAACTCTTTAAGTGCGTGTCTGGAAAAGGCAGCATGGGCGCAGGAGTATTTTGCAACGGCATTTACGATTTTTGAATCCGGCGAATATGCACCGATCCGTGATTTTATTCAGGAGGATACTTATATTTCCCTGCGGGATCAGTTCATGGCAGGAACGACCGAATACTGGAGCGGACAGACCTATATTCCGGTGAGCCGTGAGAAGATGAAGCTGATGAATGCAAATGGTGCATGGACCTTTGCCTTTGCAGACTTTGAGGAATATCCGCAGACGAAGGGAGTGGTAAATCTGTGGGCAGCGATCCAGCAGGATGACGGGGTACAGAGAATCTGTATTTCCTATGAACCTGAAGCTTTGCAGGAAGAGTATTACCCGCATACGACATTGGAATTTATCTATCTTTACAGTAATGTCAAGATTAACGGAGAACTTGTACCCAAGATGAACTACCGCTTTGAGACGCGTGTGGCGACAAAAGAAGGCACCACCACGCAGCTCATCGGAGACTGGGGCGGTGCCAATGAATGGACAACCACATTCTAATGATATAGAAATGAAACTTAACTGAATTTCAGCTGTGCGTTATGGAGCCTG
Organism: uncultured Lachnospiraceae bacterium; assembly: GCA_900553305.1. Lineage (GTDB taxonomy): Bacteria > Bacillota > Clostridia > Lachnospirales > Lachnospiraceae > Suilimivivens. Next base: position 9,235 of record USDI01000028.1, on the reverse strand, counting down.
TAATAGGCTCCTTTTTTTGCCAGTAATTCACTGGCAGAGCCTTCCTCGACAATACCGCCGTGATCAATCACGAAGATGCGGTCGGCCTTCTGGATGGTAGAAAGCCGGTGCGCAATGACAAAGGAGGTACGGCCCTTTAACAGGGCATCGATGCCTTCCTGGACAAGAAGCTCGGTCTGGGTATCAATACTCGAGGTTGCCTCGTCCAGAATGAGGATATTCGGATCGGAAACCATGGTTCTTGCAAAGGCAAGAAGCTGTTTCTGACCGACGGATAATCCACCGCCGCGCTCTGTGAGCATCGTATCATAGCCATCTTTTAAATCCATAATGAAATCATGTGCGTGGACGGCTTTTGCAGCAGCAATGATTTCTTCCTCGGTAGCATCGAGCTTTCCGTAGCGGATATTGTCGCGGATTGTTCCCGTGAACAGGAAATTGTCCTGTGTCATAATTCCCATCTGCTGACGGAGGCTTTCGATCGTTACCTGCCGGATATCGTGTCCATCGATCCGGATCTGACCGCCCTGAATGTCATAGAAACGGCTAATCAGATTGACAATTGTTGTTTTGCCGGCACCGGTAGGACCAACCAGGGCAATCGTTTCACCCGGTTTAATATCAAAACTTACATCATCCAGAATCTTTATATCATCCTCGTAGGAAAAGTCCACATGGGAAAAGGTTACCCGGCCTTCAATCGGAGGAAGAGGAGTGGCTTCCGGAGCATCGCTGATCGAACTTTCCGTATCCATAATTTCAAAGACACGCTCGGCGGCAGCCAGATTGGTAATAATCTGAGTGTAAAAGTTACTCAGATTCATAATCGGATTCCAGAACATACCGATATAGGTGCCGAAGGCTACCAGTGTACCGACAGATACCGATTCGATTCCGAGAATTTTAATTCCAACATAGTACATGGCGGCAAAGCCAAGTCCCCAGCTTAAGTCGATGATGGAACCCATACCGTCATTTAAGCGGACCGCCTTTTTAAAGGAATCCCGATGGGCATTCAGCAGTTCGTCAAAGGTGTTCAGGGTTTCTTCCTCGGCAGTAAAGCTGTGAATAATCCGCATGCCGGACATATCCTCATGGATAAAGGCATTCAGATTGCTGGACTTTTTCCGGAAATCCTGCCATTTCTTATGGGAGTAGATCTGGATGAGCCAGATGCAGACAGCCATAAACGGAAGCGTGATAAGCGCTGCCGCAGCAAGAACCGGGTTCCGTACGAACATGATGACGGCAACCGCAATCACGGTTACAAACTCCGGTAAGAGAGTGGTGACAAAATTATTCAGCACATCCTTTAAGGAATTGATATCGCCCATAATTCTTGCGAGAATCTTACCGGTCGGTCTTCCGTCAAAGAAGGTCAGGTCCAGAGTCTGAATATGGGTATAGAGCTGCTGACGTATGGTCAGTAACGTTTCATTACAGATCTTCGCCATGATGTACATGCGCAGCTTCGCACCGAGAATGACGGTGACGCTCATAAGCAGAGTCAGGATCATCACACGGTAAAGCTTCGGAAGATCGCCGGCTCCGATACAGTCATCAATTGCGTATTCATAAAAGAGCGGTGTGATCAGCGTAAGGATGGTGCTTACAAGCATGATCAGCAGTACCGCAATAATCTGTTTTTTATAGGTAAGCAGATAGGACAGAAGCCGCAGGAGTGTTTTTAGTTTCCCATTTTCCTTAAGCTGTTCGTCCTCTTTATAGGAATTGAAACTCATGCAATCACCTCGCTTTCCGGAGTTCCATATTGTGCAACAAAGGTCTGGTAATAGTGTCCTTTCTTTGCAAGCAGTTCATCATGGGTTCCACGCTCCACAATCTGACCACCCTCTAAGATCAGGATTTCATCGGCATGACAGACCGCGCTGATGCGGTGTCCGATGATGATTTTCGTGGTGCCCTTTAATTCCCGGAGGGTATCGTGAATGCACTGCTCGGTTTCCATATCGAGTGCCGAAGTCGAGTCGTCGAGTACGAGAATCGGTGCTTTCCGGGCCAAAGCCCTGGCTATCGTAATCCGCTGCTTCTGCCCGCCGGATAAACCGATGCCGCGTTCCCCGATAACCGTATCATACTGGCTATCCATCTTTTCAATAAAGCTGCTGGCCTGTGCACGGCGGGAGGCTTCTTTGATCGAAGACAATGTCAGCGTATCCTTTTTGCCAAGCTTTACGTTTTCCAGAATGGTATCCGAAAACAGGAACACATCCTGCATGACAAAGGACATGGCACCACGCAGCTGATGTAAGGAAAGCTCCTTGATGTTGACACCGTCTAAGTAAATCGCACCGTCCGTTACATCGTAAAGACGCTGCAGAAGATAGATGAGTGAACTCTTACCGGCACCGGTAGTTCCCATGATGCCGACTGTCTTTCCCGGCTCGACCGTAAAGGAGATATCGTGGAGAATCTCGTGCTGATCCGCCTTGTGGAACGATACATGCTCAAAGGTGATCTGTCCCTTCACGGAGGGCAGAACGACAGGATTCTCCGGATCTTTTACGGCAGGCTTTTCCTCATAAAGCTTCTGGATGCGGCGGTTGGATGCCACGGCATAGGAAAGCGAGTTCGTAAGCCAGCCGAGCATTTCCATCGGCCACACAATGTTATTGGAATAGGCAAAGAATGCACTTAATTCACCTAAGGTAAATTCACCCCGCATGACCTGGGAACCGCCGAATAATAAGACGGAGATCGGCAGGATCTTGGAGATCAGGGAAATATATGGGTGATATTTTACGAAGATGTTCGACTGCTCCATATTCAATTCGTAGTAACGCTGGTTATGGGACAGGAACTTTCCGATTTCGTATTTTTCACGGGCGAAGGCCTTTACGGTGCGGACACCGGCGAGGTTTTCTTCGGCAACGGTATTTAAGGTGGCGTTTTCTTCACTGATGGATTCATAAACGGAATCCAGACGGTGTTCCATGTAAATGGCAATCGCAGCAGAGGCTGCCATGCCGATTGTGGGAAGGATTGCCAGCTTCCAGTTGAGGCTGTACATACAGAACAGCACGATGGAAGTATGTATGATTACTTCAATCATGAGCATACCGACATAGGTTAAGCCGTCCCAGATGTGATCCACATCATCCTTGATCCGGCTCATCAGTTCACCGGTTCCGGTACGGTCGAAAAATTCCGTGCTTAAGGACTGTACATGGCAGAATACGGCGCGGCGGATTTCGGCTGCAATTTTTGAACCCGTCAGGTCGAAGGTATATTCCTTTACATACTGGAAAATAAATCTTCCGACTCCGACACCCACGTAGGCGAGCAGAAGCGGAGTGAGCAGGTTCATGTGACCACCGAGTAATACGTCGTCAATCATGGACTGCGTAAGTTTAGGTGAGAGCATATCCAGGCTGATACTGATGATCATGGCAAGGATGGCAAGGCCGAAGGCAAACTTGTGCTCCCAGAGATAGGTTCTTATTTTTTTCATGTTTTCCCCCTCAAATTTTATTTTTACATAAAGAAAAAGCAGTTATGATATTCCATAACTGCCCGTGTGTAGTCCAATTACCAAAGTAAGACGAAGGTATGATTTTAGGTGTCCTGCTTTAGCTATGAGTACAAAAGTCAGAAGGTAATATCTGATTAGTTCTGGTTTTCATTGTTAAAGTTGTCAATGTTGTGCGGTTACGTAATATAATAGTTCTAAACATAGATGTTACCTCCTTCCTTGTAATTTTTATGTTGCAACACATTATGATTTCACAATACAGCCGTTACGAAAATTTGTCAACCATAATTTTGCAGGTTTGTGGAACAGATGTTACAGTTCACACAGCAGCCAGACACTTGCTGTCAGGCTGCGTAAGAACATAGATACAGTTAGGAAAAACGTATAAAAGTTAGTGATTTCCAACATGAAATTACGTCTAGTCAGAATGGAAAAATGAGTGTATACTCCGTATTACAGAGCTTCCTAAACGAACTTGACAGGGGAAGAAGACAGGAGCGGATATGAGTTCGTTATTAGCCAAATTATGGATTAAGAACAGGGAAGATGTGAAGGATCCCAAGGTGCGTGAAGCATATGGTGTGCTTTGCGGAGGCGTGGGCATCTTTTTTAATCTCTGCCTTTTTATTGGAAAATTTCTGGCAGGCTTCTTAAGCGGATCCATTGCAGTAACAGCAGATGCGTTTAACAACCTTTCAGATGCGGGATCGTCCATTATTACGCTTGTGGGCTTTAAGATGGCGGGGCAGAAGCCGGATTCGGATCATCCCTTCGGACACGGAAGGATCGAATATCTTTCGGGATTTTTAGTATCAGTGATTATTCTGATTATGGCGTTTGAACTGCTGAAATCTTCGGTGGATAAGATTATCCATCCGGAGCCCATCGATACCGGAATTCTGGTGATCGTGGTGTTGATTGCGTCAATTCTTGTGAAGATATATATGTGCTGTTACAATAAATCGGTTGCGAAGAAGATTGACAGCGCAGCCATGGCTGCAACGGCAATGGACAGCTTAAGCGACAGTATTGCAACAACGGTTGTCCTCATTGCAACGCTGGTTTCTTATTTCTTTGGTATTGAGATTGATGGATATTGTGGCGTCATTGTAGCCCTGTTTGTGGGAATGACCGGCTTTCAGGCAGCCAAAGAAACGATCAATCCATTGCTTGGACAGCCGCCGGATCCTGCCTTTGTCAATCAGGTAAGAGAGATTGTAATGTCTTATCAGGAGCAGGGCGTGCTTGGAATCCATGACCTTGTGGTACATAATTACGGACCGGGCAGAGTGATGCTGTCGGTACATGTAGAGGTTCCGGCTTCTGGGGATATTGTGCATATGCATGACATGATTGATAACATTGAGCATCGTCTGCGCCGTGAACTGAACTGCAGCGCGGTGATTCATATGGATCCGGTGAGCGTTGGAGATGAACGGACCAATGAATTAAAAGAGAAAGTACGTGAGATCATAGATGGTATGCAGGAGAACATTCATTTTCATGATTTCCGGATCGTGGACGGTCCGACACATACCAATGTGATTTTTGATGTAGAGGTTCCCTACAGTGTGAAAACGGAGGATAAGGAAATCGTATCTTATCTCCAGAAGAAAATCCGGGAACTTGGCGGGGACGGACAGGAGTATTACGCGGTCATCGATGTGGACCGGGATCTATGTGAAAATGTGTAATGATAACGTAATAACAGGAAGATGTTTGTTGCCACGAACGAAAAAAGAGTGTATAATCAGTGTGATAAAAACAGGGAGGACGTAATGATGAAAAAACCTACAGTATTAATGATTTTAGATGGATATGGATTAAATGAAAGAAAAGATCATAACGCCGTGGCAGAAGCAAATACCCCCGTTATGGATAAACTCATGGCAGAATGTCCTTTTGTCAAAGGAAATGCCAGTGGTATGGCCGTAGGACTTCCGGAAGGACAGATGGGTAACTCCGAAGTCGGTCATATGAACATGGGTGCAGGACGTATTGTATATCAGGAACTCACCAGAATTACCAAGGAAATTCAGGATGGTACATTTTTTGAGAATCCTGCTTTATTAGAAGCAGTAAACAACTGCAGGAAGAACGACAGTGCACTTCATATGTTCGGTCTTCTTTCCGATGGTGGTGTACACAGCCACATTACCCATCTTTTCGGATTACTCGAGCTTGCAAAGAGAAACGGCTTAAGCAAGGTCTATGTACACGGCTTCCTGGATGGACGTGATACTCCTCCGGCAAGTGGTAAGGGATATGCCGAAGAACTTGAAGCAGAAATGAAGAAGCTTGGCGTAGGTGAGATCGCATCCGTTATGGGACGTTATTATGCCATGGACCGTGATAACAACTACGATCGTGTAAAGCTTGCTTTTGACGCATTAACCAAGGGCGAAGGGCTTACCGCAGCCAGTGCCACAGAAGGTATCCAGGCTTCCTATGACCGTGAAGAAACCGACGAATTCGTAAAGCCTACCGTTGTAGTAAAGGATGGCAAGCCGGTGGCAACCATTAAGGACAAGGATTCGGTAATCTTCTTTAACTTCCGTCCTGACCGTGCAAGAGAAATTACCAGAGCATTTTGTGATGATGATTTCAAGGGATTTGAAAGACCGCAGAGACTGGATCTTACTTATGTATGCTTCTCTGACTATGATCCGACGATCCCGAATAAGCTGGTTGCTTTCCACAAGATCTCTGTTACCAATACCTTTGGTGAATGGCTGGCAGCAAACAACATGAAGCAGGCCAGAATCGCTGAAACCGAGAAGTACGCACATGTTACCTTCTTCTTCAATGGCGGTGTAGAAAAGCCGAACGAAGGAGAGGACAGAATCCTTGTAAATTCTCCCAAGGATGTTGCTACTTACGATCTGAAGCCTCAGATGAGCGCTTACGAAGTATGTGACAGACTGGTAGAAGCTATTCATTCCAAGAAATATGATGTCATCGTCATCAACTTCGCAAACCCGGATATGGTTGGACATACCGGTGTGGAAAGCGCCGCAATCAAGGCAGTAGAAGTGGTTGATGAATGTGTTGGAAAGGCAATCGAAGCATTAAAGGAAGAGGATGGACAGATGTTCATCTGTGCAGATCATGGTAATGCAGAACAGCTCGTGGATTATGAAACCGGCGAACCGTATACCGCACATACCACGAATCCGGTTCCGTTCATTCTGGTAAATGCAGATCCTTCCTACAAGCTTCGTGAGGGTGGATGCCTTGCAGATATCGTTCCGACCTTAATCGAAATGATGGGTATGGAGCAGCCGAAGGAAATGACCGGCAAGTCCCTGATCGTAAAGTAAGATAACGATTCCGGAAATGAAGTAAAAGAATTCACAACAATTCAATAAGAAATCACAGGCAGTACATATCGAGGATATGGCTGCCTTTTTTCTTGAAAATAAAGCCCTGATTTTATATAATGTAACTAATGCAGAAGAAAAACAGGCGGCTGCGAAGCAGCCGGCAATATATAGAATGGGTATATTGGAGGATGAAATATGAAAGTAATTGCAGAGGAACGAAGAATTATAATCCGTAACGGAGCATCCCAGGTCTTTATTGAGCCGTGGGGCGAGAACTCTGTGCGTGTCCGAATGACGGCAGAGGCACAGATGGATGACCATGACTGGGCCTTATGTGAGAAGGTGAAAGAGATTGCACCGGTCATCACACAGACGACAGTGGATATGACCGATCCGTGGTATCGTGGAGAAGAATGGAAGAAGTACCATTATACCGGAACGGAATATACCATGGTGATTGGCAAGCTTACCGTGAAAGTGAATGCCGAAGGCTGGATCAGCTTTTATAATCAGAAAGGGGATCTGCTGACGCAGGAATATTGGAGAAACCGTGACCGGATCTGCCGTTATGCCGTGCCGATCCGCATTCCGGCAAGAGAATTAAAGCCGATCACCGGAACCAGTGACTATGAACTGACTGCACGCTTTGAAGCGTTTGATGATGAGAAGATCTTTGGTATGGGACAGTATCAGGAAAAACATATGGATAAAAAGGGTGCCGTATTAGAGCTTGCACACCGTAACAGTCAGGCAAGTGTTCCGTTCTATGTATCGAGCAGGGGCTATGGTTTTTTCTGGAACAATCCGGCGATCGGAACCGCAACCTTTGGTATGAATAAGACGGAATGGTATGCAAAGTCTACAAAGAAGATGGACTATTTTCTCACCGCAGGAGATACGCCGGCAGAAATTCTCGAGCAGTATACCGCAGCAACGGGAAGAAGCCCGATGATGCCGGAGTTTGGTTTGGGTTACTGGCAGTGTAAGCTGCGTTACCGTAACCAGCAGGAAATCTTAGAGGTAGCAAGGGAACATAAGCGTCGTGGACTTCCGATGGATGCCATCGTGGTAGACTTCTTCCACTGGACGATGCAGGGAGAGTTTAAGTTCGAGCCTCGTGACTGGCCGGATCCGGATGCGATGGTGAAGGAATTAAAGGAGCTTGGAATTGAGACCGTTGTTTCCGTATGGCCGACGATTGACGAACGCTCTGAAAATTATGGCGAGATGGCAGAGAACGGTTATCTGGTACAGACAGACCGTGGCAATCACAATCATATGACCTGGATGGGCAACATTGTGTTCTATGATCCGACCAATCCGGGCGCAAGAGAATTTGTCTGGAAAAAATGCAAAGAGAACTATTATAAGAAGGGCATCCGTATTTTCTGGCTGGATGAGGCAGAGCCGGAATATGGTCCTTACGATTTTGATAATTACCGCTATTATGCAGGTCCGGCTTTACAGTGCACGAATATTTATCCGCTCATGTATGCCAAGGGCTTTTATGAAGGTTTAAAGGCAGAAGGAGAGAAGGACATTTTAAGTCTGGTGCGCTGTGCCTGGGCAGGAAGCCAGAAGTATGGCGTGCTGACCTGGTCCGGAGACATTCATTCTTCCTTCCGTGCCATGAAGGAGCAGTTACAGGCCGGATTAAATATGGGTATGGCAGGAATTCCCTGGTGGACTTCGGATATCGGAGGATTTATCGGTGGAGATATTACCGATCCGGCATTTAAAGAGCTTTTGATGCGATGGTTTGCCTGGGGTGCGTTCTGTCCGGTATTCCGTATGCATGGAGAGCGTTCACCCTGGTATGAAAGAGAACAGGAATTCATTAACGGAGTCCGTCAGTTAACATCCGGACAGGATAATGAGGTCTGGAGCTTTGGCGAAGACAACTATGAGATTATGAAGAAGTATCTCTTTATCCGTGAGAACTTAAGGGATTATGTGAGACAGAGCATGGAAAATACCAGCAGGACCGGAGAACCGGTAATGCGTCCGCTGTTCTTTGATTTCCCGGAGGATCCGGAAAGCTGGAAGGTGGAGACCGCTTATATGTTTGGACGGGATCTTCTGGTGTCACCGGTTACGGAAGCCGGAGTAAAGGAGTGGAAGGTTTATCTGCCGAAGGGCTCCAAGTGGACAGAAGCAGCAACCGGAAAGGAATACGAAGGCGGTCAGTATGTGGAAGCGTATGCACCGATCGATATTATTCCGGTATTTGTGAAAGATGGGGCAGATCTTAACATTTATGAGGCAGATATTACCTAAGAATAAATTGATTGTAAGGCAGGAGATAGCGGTGAAAAAAGAACGGAAGCTGGATCAGTTTTTGAGACATGGCATAGAGATCGGAGAAGTACAATTTCAGATAGTTGATTTACTTTTTATTGCATGTCTGTTTGTAGCAGGA
>USDI01000027.1 GCA_900553305.1 uncultured Lachnospiraceae bacterium | reverse complement strand
ATCCGATTCCCACCTATTCCATCACCAAGGATTTTGACTGGTCCGATACCGAGAACAACCGGTTATTGTTTGAAATGACATCCAAATACGGTACACCGTATTTTTCCAATTATATTAATTCTGATATGGAACCGAGCGATGTCCGTTCCATGTGTTGCAGACTGCGCCTGGATTTAAGAGAGCTTCGTAAGAAGACAGGAGGTTTCTTCGGTTCCGGCGAAAGTACAGGCTCCGTTGGCGTAGTAACTATTAATATGCCGCGAATTGCTTATCTTTCCGCAACGAAGGACGATTTTTACAAGCGTCTTAATAAGATGATGGATATTGCGGCAAGATCTTTGAAGATCAAGAGAGAGGTCATCACGAAGCTTCTGAATGAAGGACTGTATCCTTATACGAAACGGTATCTGGGGACCTTTGAGAATCACTTTTCAACAATCGGGCTGATCGGTATGAATGATGTCGGCTTAAATGCCAACTGGCTGCGTGCGGACATGACCGATAAGCGGACACAGGAATTTACCAAGGAAGTTCTCAACCATATGAGGAACCGTCTTTCCGATTATCAGGAGCAGTACGGAGATCTATATAACCTTGAAGCAACTCCGGCAGAGAGTACCACCTATCGTCTGGCAAAGCATGACCGTAAGAGATGGCCTGCCATCAAGACCGCAGGAAAGCCGGGAGATACCCCGTATTATACGAATTCCTCCCATCTGCCGGTCGATTATACAACCGATATTTTTGATGCACTGGATATTCAGGATGAATTGCAGACACTTTATACTTCAGGAACGGTATTCCATGCATTCCTTGGAGAAAAGCTTCCGGACTGGAGGGCTGCGGCAGATCTCATCCGTACCATTGCAGAGAATTATAAGCTTCCTTACTATACTCTGTCGCCGACCTATTCCATTTGTAAGGAACACGGTTATCTGGCAGGAGAGCAGAAGATCTGTCCTCACTGTGGTAAGGTGACGGAGGTATACAGCCGTATTACAGGGTATTACCGTCCGGTGCAGAACTGGAACGACGGTAAGCTTCAGGAATATGCGAACCGTAAGGAATATGATGTGGCACATTCTACGTTAAAGAAGCCGATTGTGACAATGGTAACCTTATCCGATTATGATAAGCCCAAGGCATCGGTAACAGTGGAAGAACCGGAAAGCATCATCTATTTATTTACCACAAAGACCTGTCCGAACTGCAAGCTGGCGAAGGAATATTTAAAAGGAATCAATTATCTTCTGATTGATGCTGAAGAGAATATGGAGCTGGCAGCCAAATATGGCGTGATGCAGGCACCGACTCTTGTTGTCGTGCATGGAGATCAGGTTAAGAAATATGTTAATGCTTCCAGAATCAAACAGTTTGCGGATAGCTGTAAGGAAGTTCTTGTTTAGGAAGTTGTAAGGACAGAAGATCCAGTGGAATGTTTTTAAGGAAATTGAAAATGCCGACTACAAAACGTCGGCATTTTTCCTGAAGCAGCATATGAAGGAGAGAGAAAATATGATTAACAAGCTGGTAGCACAGATTAAAAAGACGGGAGCGCCGATCGTGGTTGGCTTAGATCCGATGATGAAATTTATTCCGGAGCATATCAAAGAAAAAGCATTTGCAGAATTCGGAGAGACACTGGAGGGGGCAGCAGAAGCGATCTGGCAGTACAATAGAGCGATTGTGGATGCGATCTATGATCTTGTCCCGGCGGTGAAACCGCAGATTGCCATGTATGAACAGTTTGGACTTCCGGGACTTTCCGCATTCTATAAAACCGTACAGTATTGTAAGGAAAAGGGACTCATTGTCATTGGCGATATCAAGCGTGGCGATATCGGTTCCACGTCGGAAGCCTATGCCGTTGGGCATCTTGGCAAGGTGCAGGTCGGAAGCAGGTCTTATTATGGATTTGATGAAGATTTCGTAACCGTGAATCCTTATCTTGGATCCGATGGCGTTAATCCGTTTATCAAAGTCTGCAAGGAGGAGAAGAAGGGGATTTTCGTACTGGTGAAGACTTCCAATCCGAGCAGCGGAGAATTCCAAGACCGTCAGATTGCAGATGCAGGAAACCGTCCGCTCTATGAAGTGGTGGGTGAACAGGTGGCAAAATGGGGAGAAACTCATATGGGTGATACCTATAGCTATGTCGGAGCCGTGGTTGGTGCAACTTATCCGGAGATGGGCAGAGTATTGCGTAAGATCATGCCGAAAAGCTATATTTTAGTACCCGGTTACGGTGCACAGGGTGGCAAGGGCGCTGACCTTGTTCATTTCTTTAACGAAGACGGACTTGGTGCGATTGTCAATTCCTCCCGTGGTATCATTGCTGCTTACCAGCAGGAAAAATATGCACGCTTTGGAGCAGAGAACTTTGCAGATGCTTCCCGCGCAGCCGTGCTTGACATGAAGGAAGATATTGAACAGTCACTGGCAAATCGATAAGAGTGTCAGTTGAAAAATCAGGGGTATCGTGTTATGATTGTAAAAAATATTTATGACATAGATAGCGTATAACAAGGAGGATTTACCGGAATGGAAAGCTACAAACAGGAATTTATTGAATTTATGGTGGAGAGCCAGGTGCTTAAGTTTGGCGATTTCACTTTAAAGAGCGGACGGAAATCTCCTTTCTTTATGAATGCGGGAGCATATGTCACGGGAACACAGCTTCGTAAGCTGGGTGAATATTATGCAGAAGCAATTCATGACAACTTCGGACTTGATTTTGATGTACTGTTTGGACCTGCTTACAAGGGAATTCCCCTTTCCGTAGCAACGACCATGGCGATCAGTGAATTATATGGAAAGGATATCCGTTACTGTTCGAACCGTAAGGAAGTGAAGGATCACGGAGATACCGGAATTTTATTGGGAAGCAAATTAAAGGATGGAGACCGCGTGGTTATGATCGAGGATGTTACTACCTCAGGGAAATCCATTGAAGAGACCTTCCCGATTATCAAAGCACAGGCCGATGTGGAGATTAAGGGACTGATGGTTTCCTTAAACCGTATGGAACGCGGACTGTCAAGTGACAAGAGTGCCCTCCATGAGATCAAGGAGAAGTATGGTATTGATGCCAGAGCTATTGTCAATATGGATGAGGTAGTAGAGCATCTGTATAATCGTCCCTGTCAGGGAAAAGTTGTCATTGACAATGAAATAAAGAAAGCAATTGATGCATATTATAAAGAGTATGGCGCACATTAAGCTGCGGGATTTTGGAAAGAAAGGTAGGTATTCCTATGGATGAGAAAGTATATAAGACGATGAACAACACCGGAGCCTGGAGTATTGCAGTAGGAGTCATTTCCCTGGTCGTAGGGCTTGCCTGCGGTGTAATGATGATTGTGAATGGAGCGAGACTGTTAAGCAGTAAGTCCAAAATAATCTTCTAAGGAAATGGAATGATGTGGAACAGAACAAAGGGATATATTTTTACCAATAAAGTTCATTCACAAAAAGGTATTATGTCAACCATATTAGGACTGCTTTCCCTGATTACATTAGGGACGGCGGTCTATTTTTCGTATTTGCATAAGGGAGAGCCATCGGCGCGATATGCAACGGCTGCTTTACTGGCATCTGTGTTTATGGTGATCGGGCTGATTCTGGGCGCCATTTCCTTAAGAGAACAGGAAAAATTCTGGCTGTTCCGGATACTGGGAATTGTAATGAATGTGCTTTCCTTTATTGTGATTAGTTTGATTTTATTTGCAGGAGCGTATGTAGATTGAATTCGATGATAAAAGAACGCCTGGAACTGGCCAAAGAACGTATTACAGAAATTAAAAACGAGAGCACTGTCGGAAGCTTTTCCGGCTTTTTTGAAAAGACGGCGGATTTTCTGCTGCTGCTTATGAAACAGCGGGAGCTTGTAGAAAGCGGAGAGCTGTTCCGGTGGGATCTTGTGCAGCTTCAGGAGAACAATCATGCACTTTATGAGGATATTCTGCCCGAGTATTACGGTACAAGTTTTGGAAATCCGGAGTATTGTACACAGGTTTTGGGAGAAGTGTATGGAAATATCCTGTGCTTTTTATATGGGGAACTTCGTGCCATGATTCCCTATACCTATGAGGGCAGGGACGAGGACCTTGTGAAGGGGCTGGAATTATTCCTTGAAATTTACGGATCTTTTCAGTGCAGCTTTGATGAGACGGAAGAAAGCAGGAAACAGGAAGGCCGGTTTGATCTGCCAAAGCCTGAGCACTTGAAGGAATCCCTGTATTATTATATCAGCGATTATACCCGGGAAGCATATCATACAAAGATCCGGAACATGCTGGATGTTCATGCAGATTTTGCAAGAAGGATCATTGAGGAAGCAGACCTTTCCGATGTGAGATATCTGTATTATTTTGGAGAATATATTTCCGAAAACGAATTAAAGACAGCAGCTTACTTGAATACTCTTCCGGAAGAGACGATAGCGAAGATGGCAGACACCTATACAGAAGGCTACCGGATTGGCTTTGAGGCAGGGAATAAGGATATTACGAAGAAAAAGATCGTGAACATCCGCTACAGCCTTGGCTTTGAACGGATGATCCGCAGAGCCGTACAGAATTTCCGGAGGATCGGACTGGAAGCGACCATTTACCGGGCAACGACTTCGGTGCTGGAGGGCAGAGGGATGAGCCGTATCGGGTATTATGGCGGTATTCCCAATAAGCAGTATGATTTTGACCACAAGGACGATCAGGCGCTTATATTGGATAAAGCACTTTTGCAGGTACGTCTCGAAGCCCTGAAGGAAGCCTATGAAGAATATAAGGAGCAGGCAGGCACCTTTGGGGGTCCTGCGGTAGTGGAAGTATTCGGCGAAAAATCTGTAGAGTTAGTCAGTCAGAAGCATGCACTGCATTTATCCAAAGAACAGCAGCAGATGCTGGTGGAATATGCAGCGTCAGCCGGAGAACTGCAGAATCATTACATTCACGGGGAAGAGCGGAGCTTTACGATCATTGCGTTCCCGGTGCCGGAGATTGCTTCGGGACAGGAAGATGGTGAAGACCGTTATCCGGAGATTTTCGATGCAGTGATCCGGATCAATACCCTCGATTATGAGTTATATCAGCGGATCCAGCAGAAGATCATTGATGTGCTCGATCAGGGCAAATATGTGATGGTAAAGGGAATGAACGGCAACCGTACCAATATGAAGGTGATGCTTCATATCCTGCAGAATCCGGAGAAGGAAACGAATTTTGAGAACTGTGTGGCAGATGTGAATATCCCGGTTGGGGAAGTGTTTACTTCTCCGGTACTGACCGGAACGGAAGGAACCCTTCATGTAAGCCACGTTTACTTAGAAGAACTGGAATATAAGGATCTCACCTTACGGTTTGAGGATGGTAAGATAACCGATTATATTTGTGCAAACTTTGCAACCGAAGAAGAGAACCGGAAGTTCATTAAAGACAATATTCTGTTTCATCATGAGACACTTCCGATTGGGGAGTTTGCGATCGGAACGAATACGACCGCATTTGTGGCAGCAAGAAAGTACCATATTGAAGATAAACTGCCGATTCTGATTGCAGAGAAAACAGGTCCGCACTTTGCGGTAGGGGATACGTGCTATTCCCATAGTGAAGAGGTGCGCCTCTTTAATCCGGATGGAAAAGAGATTATTGCAAAGGATAACGAATGCTCCATCAAACGTAAGGAGGACAGCCGTAAGGCTTACTTTAACTGTCATACGGATATTACCATTCCGTATGATGAACTGGGAGAGGTAAGTGTGGTGACCATGACAGAAGAAGTCATTCCGATCATCGAAGAAGGAAGATTTGTACTTGCAGGCTGCGAGGAACTGAATACTCCATTTGATCAGGAGGGTATGCAATAATATGAAAATATTTCGTTTTTCTTGCAATGAAGAGATAATTCGTATATGATTAAATGTAACTATTCAGAGCCATGCAAAATTGCTTTCTGCGAATGCTTGCATTCAAGTAGAACAGCAATTTTATATGGCGAAGTAACCACATGAGGTAAACTACGTTGCGTCAGCAACGGTTTTACGAATGGGGCTTGAATAGTTACTTTTAAATGATGAGATAAGCGTCAATTACAGGAGGAGAAAGAAATGCCAAAGGTAGGAATTGTGATGGGCAGCGACTCAGACCTTAAGGTGATGAGCGGTGCGGCAGCAATGTTGGAAGAACTGGGAATTGAATATGAGATGAGAATTATTTCCGCTCACCGCGAACCGGATCTGTTAATTGAATGGACGAGGACGGCCAAGGACCGCGGAATCAAAGTGATGATTGCAGGCGCGGGCATGGCAGCAGCATTGCCTGGAATGTGTGCCGCATTATTTCCGCTTCCGGTAATCGGTGTTCCGCTTTCGGGCAGGAATCTTGAGGGAATGGATGCTGTGTTCTCGATTATGCAGATGCCTCCCGGAATTCCGGTTGCAACCGTTGCTATTGATGGGGCGAAGAACGCAGCTATTCTTGCAGCGAAGATGCTGGCAACCGGCGATGAGGAGATGCTTGCAAAGATTGAGAGTTATACCGGGAATCTGAAGAAGCAGGTAGAAGCCAAGGACGCGAAGCTTCAACAGGTTGGATATAAAAACTATTAAATGAATTGTGATTTACCGTAAATATATTATGTTAACTCGCGATAAAACAAGAAAAGGAGAACGACATGGACTACAAGACAGCCGGTGTGGATATCGAAGCAGGATATGAATCCGTAGAATTAATGAAAAAGTATGTGAAGGAAACGATGAGACCAGAGGTTCTTGGCGGACTGGGCGGCTTTTCGGGAGCCTTTTCCTTAAAGAATATTAAAGATATGGAGGATCCGGTGTTACTGTCCGGAACCGACGGCTGTGGTACGAAGGTGAAGCTGGCGTTCTTAATGGACAAGCATGACACCATCGGAATTGATGCGGTTGCTATGTGCGTGAACGATGTAGCCTGTGCCGGTGGGGAATCCCTGTTTTTCCTTGATTATATTGCATGTGGAAAGAACTATCCGGAGAAGATTGCTACGATCGTGAAGGGTGTTGCGGAAGGCTGTAAGATGGCAGGAGCAGCCCTGATTGGTGGAGAAACCGCAGAGCATCCGGGACTGATGCCGGAGGATGAATACGATCTTGCGGGATTTGCAGTCGGCGTGGTAGACCGCAAGGATCTCATTACCGGAGCGGATATCAAGGCAGGTGATGTGTTAATCGGTATTGCTTCCTCCGGTGTACACAGCAATGGATTTTCTCTGGTTCGTAAGGTGTTTGAAATGACGAAGGAGTCTCTTACAACCTATTATGATGAGCTTGGTATGACCCTGGGAGAAGCGTTAATTACACCGACCAAAATCTATGTGAAGACCTTAAAGGCAATTAAGGATGCCGGTGTAACGGTAAAGGGCTGCAGCCATATTACCGGTGGCGGCTTCTATGAAAATATTCCCCGTATGCTTCCGGACGGTGTGCGTGCGCAGGTACAGAAGGACAGCTATCCGGTGCTTCCAATTTTTAAATTATTACAGAAGACCGGAAATATTGCAGAGCAGATGATGTACAATACCTTTAATATGGGACTTGGCATGGTGCTGGCAATTGATCCTGCCGATCAGGACAGAGTGCTTGCAGCAATCAAAGAGGCCGGAGAAGAAGGCTATGTGGTTGGAAATGTCATTGCCGGTGAAAAGGGTGTAGATTTATGTTAAGAGTTGGAATTCTTGCCGCAGGCGGCGGAACCAATCTGCAGGCCATTATTGATGCGGTAGAAAGCAGGAAAATTACAGATGTCGAGTTATGCTTTGTATTAAGTAATAAACCGGGCGTACGGGCTTTGGAGCGTGCGAGGACACATGGAATCAAACCGATCGTGGTGGACATGAAATCCTATGCGGACCGTGCGGAGTTTGAGAAGGTGTTGATCGAAACGATTGATGCAGAAGCCCCGGATCTCATCGTTCTAGCAGGAATGATGATTATGATGCCGGTCGAGCTGGTACGGAAATATCATAACCGGATCATCAATGTGCATCCGGCACTGATTCCCTCCTTCTGCGGAAAGGGCTTTTATGGAATCCGTCCGCACGAGGCTGTTTTGAAAAGCGGTGTGAAGGTAACCGGCGCTACCGTGCATTTTGTGGATGAGGTATACGATCATGGTGCAATCATTATGCAGAAGGCGGTTTATGTGAAGAACGGTGATACACCGGAGGAACTGCAGCACCGTGTGATGGAAGAAGCGGAATGGCAGATTCTGCCGAAGACCATTGATCTTATTGCGCATGGCAAAGTGAAGGTAGAGAATGGAATTGCAGTCGTAGAAGAATGATTGGTTTACATAATGTAGAACTGTAGAACAGAATGACGGAGGAAACTATGAAAGTATTGATCGTAGGTGGTGGCGGCAGAGAGCATGCCATTGCAACAAGTGTCGCAAAGAGCAGTAAAGTAGATAAAATTTATTGTGCACCCGGAAATGCGGGAATCGGTCTGATTGCGGAATGCGTACCGATCGGAGCAATGGAATTCGATAAAATTGTTGCATTTGCCAAAGAAAAGGAAATTGATCTGACGATTGTCGGGATGGATGATCCACTTGTCGGAGGACTTGTTGACCGTCTCGAAGAAGCCGGATTAAAGGCATTCGGTCCCCGTAAAAATGCAGCAATTCTGGAGGGAAGCAAGGCTTTCTCCAAAGATCTGATGAAGAAATACGGAATTCCGACGGCTGCCTATGAGAACTTTGACAATGCAGAGGATGCCCTCAACTATTTAAAGACCGCATCGTTCCCGATTGTATTAAAGGCAGACGGATTAGCGCTTGGAAAGGGCGTACTGATCTGCAATACCTTGGAAGAGGCACAGGCGGGCGTGAAATCCATCATGCTGGATAAGCAGTTTGGAACTGCAGGAAACCGTATGGTAATTGAAGAATTTATGACAGGAAGGGAAGTTTCCGTACTTTCTTTCGTAGATGGCAAGACGATTAAGACCATGACCTCTGCACAGGATCATAAGCGTGCAGGAGACGGGGATACCGGATTAAATACCGGTGGTATGGGAACCTTTTCACCGAGCCCGTTTTATACGGAAGAGGTGGATGAGTTCTGTAAGAAATACATTTATCAGGCAACCGTAGATGCCATGGCAGCAGAAGGAAGAGAGTTTAAGGGCATTATTTTCTTCGGACTGATGCTGACTGAAAAGGGACCGCGTGTCCTGGAGTACAACGCCCGTTTCGGAGATCCTGAGGCACAGGTGGTACTGCCGCGTATGAAAAATGACCTGATCGAAGTAATGGAAGCCTGCATCAATGGCACACTGGATCAGATTGACCTGCAGTTTGAGGATAACGCAGCAGTCTGTGTGGTACTTGCTTCCGATGGATATCCGGTCAAATATGAAAAGGGATTCCTGATTCACGGACTGGAAAAGTTTGAAGGACAGGATAATTATTTCTGTTTCCATGCAGGAACGAAACAGACCCCGGAAGGAATTGTGACAAACGGAGGACGTGTTCTTGGTATTACGGCAAAAGGTAAGGATTTAAAGGAAGCACGTAAGAATGCCTATGCTGCAACCGAATGGGTTTCCTTTGAAAATAAATATATGCGCCATGATATCGGAAAGGCAATTGACGAGGCGTAAATTGTTCGTGGTGTAGAAAGGGTAATTTATGAATGAAAAACGGCGGCTGGTGGCTTTGAACGGCTTTCTGCGGCCAACAATCTGTAAAGCCTGTGGAGGAATCCTCATCTATAAAGGATTGGGAGAATACCAGTGCGAGGACTGCAATGCATGTGAATATGATGATTATGGAAAGGTAAGATCATATCTTGAAAAGCATCACGGAGCAAATGTAGCAGAAATTTCTGCCCAGACGGGGGTGTCACACAAGGCAATTCGTGATATGATTAAGGAGAACCGTTTTGAACTTGTTGAGAGTAAAGGCGGTTATCTGCGATGTGAAATCTGTGGAGAGAATATCCGAAGCGGCAGATTGTGTCCCAAGTGTGAAGCAGAATATCACAGGCAGATTGAAGAGGAAGCACGTCAGCAGAGAAAGAACTATAAGCAGATGTCCGGATTCAGCGGTGGTAAACCGGAAGGAGATAGCGGACGAAAGCGTTTTGAAAGATACTGATATTCAAAGAAAGGTACAGAGTGATTATGAAAAAAGGGATTTTGGGATTTACAGTTGCAATTATGGTCTTTGGACTTTCCACCATTTCCAGCCTTGCAGCTACCGGTACCGTAACAGCCGGAACGGCTAAGATCAGAGAAAAGGCAAGTACAGACAGTTCTGTGGTTGCATCGACTTCAAAGGGAGCAAAGATTGATATTGTCGGAGCGGAGAAGGACAGCTCCGGTACCGTATGGTATAAAGTGCCGGTAAGTGGTGGCTCCTATGGGTATGTAAGAAGCGATCTTGTGGAAACAAGCGATACAATTAGTGTTACGGATAACAGTCAGACTGCCGCGGCATCAACGACATCAGAATCGACATCAAAACCGGAGGCTACTGTTCCTACCGCAATTGGTGAACAGGCAGCGACCGTAAAGTGTTCTTCGAATGTTAAGGTACGTGCAGGCGCGTCCACACAGCATGATGTAGTGACCAGTCTTCCGGATGGAACGGCCATTACCCTGATCGGAGAAGCAAATGATACGGCAGGAAATAAATGGTATCAGTTAAGATGTGAATATAATGGGAAGAATATAGAGGGATATATTCGCTCCGACCTTATTGCGATCGGCTCAAACACCTCAACAGACGGAACGGAAAATACAGACAGCACCGGAGACGGAACAGAGAATACCGATGGAACCGAAAATCCGGATGCAGAGAACCCGGATGCTTCCCAGGAGGTTGGTGATACGGAGGAAACACCGGAAGAAGAACCGGCACCGGAGCATAACGACTACGAAGTGGTGTATATGACCGATACCGAGAACCCGGATACCGGAAAGTATTACCTGTATAATAATATTGATGGCACAATGGCAGATGTGGAAGTTTTATTTTCAACAGTTACGACTGCCAATGAAAATGTAGCAAAGCTGGAAACGGAATCTTCGCAGAAGAATATCATTATCATTATTCTTGCAGTAGTAATTGTACTTCTCTTTATCGGAGTTACCATACTGATTATCAAGCTCAAAGGAGCTTATGAATACGATTACGAGGACGAAGACGAAGAGGAAGAGTTTGAGGAACCGGCACCGAGAAGACGCAGACGTGAGGCATTAGAAGAGGATACCGATCGTCCACGAAGACCGGAGCGCTCACAACGGCCTCTCGAAGAACAGAATGAAGGACATCCTGTAAGAAGAGAACGGGTACGTGAAGAAGCACCGGAGAAAGAAGGAAGACCTGCCCGTAACGGAAATCCGGAAAGACAGGGACAGCCTGTGAGGAGACCTGCAGAGAACAATGAAGGAACGGTGAAGAAAGCACCCCGGAAGGCACAGAACTTCTTAGCCGATGACGATGAGTTTGAATTTGAATTTTTGAACATGGACGATAAAGACCTATAAAACACAAAAGGAATAGCACTTGCTATTCCTTTTATTCAAAAGAATGGATTGTAGAAATGATCATTGAAATTGATTTTAACAGTGAAGAAGCTTTATATCTGCAGGTACGCAACCAGATTATTCACGGAATTGCCACGCTGCAGCTTCAGGAGGGCGATGAACTCCCTTCGGTACGCCAGATGGCAGATGAAATCGGAATTAATATGCATACCGTGAACAAGGCCTATACCGTGTTGAAGCAGGAGGGGTTTATCCAGCTCGACCGGAGGAAAGGCGCGGTAATCTGTCTGGATATGGATAAGATCCGGGAGCTTCAAAGCATGCGGGAACAGATGAAGGGAATCCTTGCAAAAGGGATTTGCAAGGGAATCGGTAAGGACGAGGTTTATGAACTCGTCAATGAGATATATCAGGAATATGGAGGAGAATAAACGTGTGGTCAGGTAGTTTTACAAAGAACGCGCAGGCAGCACTGACACTTGCTGAGAAAACGGCAGCCAGATTGCATACCGGTTATGTGGGCACAGAACATATTCTGGTGGGCCTTCTTAAGGAAGAAAGTGGAGTAGCAGCCAAAATTCTGGAAGATAATGGCGCTGATGCTGATAAAATTCTGGAAATGATCCGGGAGCTGATTGCGCCCGACGGGGAAACTGCTGTGAAAGAGCGGGGAACGTATTCGCCGAGAGCGCGGAGGGTGCTGGAGGAGGCGTATGTACAGGCTGAGCGGTTTGGCGCAGACAGTGCCGGAACAGAGCATCTTCTGCTGGCTCTTTTGAAGGATCCGGATAATGCAGCAGTGCGTCTCTTAAATACCCTTGGCATTTCTGTACAGAAGATCTATATTGATACACTGGTGGTTATGGGAGTGGATCCGGCGATTTACAAGGAGGATCTGCGCAACAAGAAGAATAATAATAACAGGAAGCAACCCTCAACTCTGGAGCAGTACAGCCGGGATCTGACTGCGCTTGCTGCGCAGGGAAAGCTTGATCCGGTCATCGGAAGAGATACAGAGATCCAGCGTGTCATTGAAATCTTAAGCCGCAGGACGAAGAACAATCCGTGCCTCATCGGAGAACCGGGGGTAGGAAAGACGGCTGTGGTAGAAGGACTTGCCAGCCGCATTGTGGAAGGAAATGTTCCGTTTACGATTCAGAATAAGCGGTTAATGACGCTGGATTTGTCCGGAATGGTTGCGGGTTCCAAGTATCGTGGAGAATTTGAAGAACGAATCAAGAGAGTCATCCGGGAGGTACAGGAGGACGGAGACATTATCCTGTTCCTGGATGAAATCCATACCATCATCGGGGCAGGCGGCGCCGAGGGAGCGATTGATGCTTCCAATATTCTGAAGCCTTCACTGGCAAGAGGAGAGTTGCAGCTTATCGGAGCAACGACCATTGCCGAGTATCACAAATATATTGAGAAGGATGCTGCTCTGGAGCGCAGATTCCAGCCGGTAAATGTGGAAGAACCGACAAAGGGGGAGGCTCTTGCAATCCTGCGCGGCATTGCATGGAAATACGCACAGCATCATCGTGTGCAGATTACAGATGAAGCGTTGGTAGCTGCCGTGAATCTGTCAGAGCGTTATATCAATGACCGGAATCTGCCGGATAAAGCGATTGATCTGATCGATGAGGCCTCGGCAGCGGTACGTCTGCAGCACTCCAAGGTACCGGAGGGTTTGCAGCAGCGTAGAGAAGAACTCCTTGCCCTGGATGCGGTTCTGGAAGAGCAGCTAAAAGAAGGAAGACTTGAGGAAGCTGCGCAAACCCATAAGGAACAGGAAAAGCTTCTTAAGAAATATCGAAGGGAAGAAGACCGCTACCAGAAGAAACAGGCCGAAAGCCGGATTGAAGTGACGGAAAGTGACATTGCAAAGGTGGTTTCTACATGGACAAAGGTTCCGGTAAGTAAGCTGACAGAAAAGGAGAGCGACCGGTTACTGCGCCTTGAAAAAGAACTCCATAAGCGGGTGATCGGACAGGAAGAAGCGGTATCCGCGGTAGCACGTGCCATACGAAGAGGAAGAGTCGGATTGCAGGATCCAAACCGTCCGATTGGATCGTTCCTGTTTTTAGGACCTACCGGTGTCGGAAAGACCGAGCTTAGCAAGGCTCTTGCGGAAGCTATGTTTGGTTCGGAAAATGCGCTGATCCGTGTCGATATGTCGGAGTATATGGAAGGTCATTCTGTATCGAAAATGATCGGTTCCCCTCCGGGATATGTCGGTTTTGAAGAAGGAGGGCAGTTGAGTGAAAAGATCCGGAAGAATCCGTATTCGGTAGTCCTTTTTGATGAAATTGAAAAGGCCCATCCCGATGTGTTTAATGTGCTGCTTCAGGTACTGGATGACGGGCACATCACCGATTCCAAGGGGCGTAAGGTCAGCTTTAAGAACACCGTGCTGATTATGACCTCCAATGCCGGGGCACAGAGAATCATTGCGCCGAAGAACCTGGGATTCCTGACGGAAACGACTAAGGAGCAGGATTATGAGAAGATGAAGTCCGGTGTCATGGAAGAGGTAAGAAAGATCTTTAAGCCGGAATTTATCAACCGTATTGATGATATTATTGTCTTTAAGACATTGGAAAAGAAGGAAATGATGGAGATCGTTCAGCTCCTGTGTAATCATCTTTCCAGACGGTGCGAGAAGGAAATGGAGTTAAAGCTTCATTTCAGCAATGCCTTAAAGGAGCACATCGTGGACAAATATGCGGACTACAAGATGGGAGCAAGACCGTTAAAGAGAGCCATTCAGAATGTGATTGAAGATCCTCTTGCAGAAAAGATTCTTTCAGGCGAAATTCATGCAGGGGATCAGGTTACGATTGGTTTCCGAAAAGGACAGATTTCCTTTGACGTCAAAAACTAAATAGTTTATACTTAGCATATATGAATCAGTTACAGCAAATGTACAATCAGGAGGAAATACAAATGGCTGTTGTAGAAGAATTACTTCGCGAAGAAAGTGATGGAACCATCAGCTTTGGTAATCATGAGCTGGCAGAAAAGAAGAAGCTTGAGGATTTTGAACACGAAGGTGATTTGTATAAGGTGAAAACCTTTCAGACGATGACGAAGCTTGAAAGAAACGGATTATTCGTATATGAATCGGTTCCGGGAACGAGTGTTTTCTACTTTAAGGAAACCACGGACAGTGTGGAATTTACCGTATCGGGAAATGAAGATGCCCAGATTACATTAGGTCTATGCGAGGATACCGAATATGAGGTATTTGAGGACGGAAAGAGCAGAGGCAAGATGAAGACAAATCTCGGTGGCAAGCTGAACATCAGTGTTGAGCTTGAGAATGCAGAGGAAGTTCATATAAAAGTGATTCATTAAAGAAATCATTATATAAAATGAGAGGCGCTGTTTCACTGTTGGAACAGCGCTTTTTACTTCAAGGAAAGGATTTTATGGCAAAAGGAAAATCAACCATCTTTTTCTGCCAGAACTGCGGTTATGAATCGTCCAAGTGGATGGGACAGTGCCCGGGATGCCGGGAATGGAACACCATGGTGGAGGAAACGGTAGTTACGGCAGGAAAAGGGAAAAGTACAAAGACTGCACATGAAAAGGCATTACCCGCTTCTTTTTCGGAAATCTCTTTAGAAAAGGAAGAACGGATGCAGACTCATATTGAAGAGCTGAACCGGGTTCTGGGAGGCGGACTTGTACCAGGCTCCCTTACCCTTGTCGGAGGAGATCCGGGAATTGGCAAATCTACCCTGCTTTTACAGGTCTGCCGTGAAATGTCTGCGGACGGTCATAAGGTGCTGTATATTTCGGGAGAAGAGTCATTAAAGCAGATCAAAATCCGTGCAAACCGGATCGGGGAATTCAGTGACAATATGCGCCTTTTGTGTGAAACGAATCTGGAGGTTATCGAAGAAACCCTGGAACGGGAGAAGCCGGAAATTGTGGTTGTGGACTCGATCCAGACGATGTATCAGGAAAGCGTATCAGCAGCTCCCGGAAGCGTTTCACAGGTAAGAGAGGCAACGGGAGTATTCCTGCGTCTTGCGAAAGGACTCAATATTTCTATCCTGATTGTCGGACATGTGACCAAGGAAGGAACGGTGGCTGGACCGAGAGTGCTGGAGCATATGGTGGACACGGTGCTTTATTTTGAAGGAGACCGGCATGCGTCTTACCGCATTCTGCGGGGCGTAAAGAATCGTTTTGGTTCCACGAATGAAATCGGGGTATTTGAAATGGAGGCGGACGGACTGCATGAGGTAAAGAATCCTTCCGAATTTATGCTGAACGGCAAGCCCGAGGAAGCAAGCGGCTCCATTGTGGTCTGCTCAATGGAAGGAACGCGTCCGATCTTAATTGAAATACAGGCACTTGTATGCCACAGCAATTTCGGGATTCCGAGGCGGCAGGCGATCGGCACCGATTTTAACCGCGTAAATCTCCTGATGGCAGTATTGGAAAAGCGTCTGGGATTACAGATGGGGAACTGCGATGCGTATGTTAATATTGCAGGCGGAATCCGCATTTCGGAGCCTGCGATTGATTTAGGAATCGCACTTGCCATTATCTCCAGCTTCAAGAATAAAGTGATCGATGAAAAGACGATTGCAATGGGAGAGATCGGATTAAGTGGCGAAGTACGTGCCGTGAGTATGATTCCGGTACGTGTGCAGGAGGCAAAGAAGCTGGGCTTTACAACCTGTATCATTCCGGCCGTGTGCATGGACAGTGTGAAGAATATCAAGGACATCACCATTCTGGGCGTAAAGAGTGTCGCAGATGCCATGCAGCTTATCTGAGGACAGGGATAGGCAAAATTTTACAAATGTGTTACAATGTAATAATGTGAATGACGTTACGAAGGAGTAACTTATGGATAAGAAGAAATGGATCCGGCATCTGCCGCTTTATATTCTGGAACTGGTTGTACTTGCAGCGGCCATCGGGGCATTGTATTTTATTACGCATGCAACAAAGGCTCAGAAGCAGCAGATTAAAGAAGAAGACATTGCTGTGAATGAAGAAATTAAGCAGCAGTTTCAGAATGAAGCAAAGGAAGATCAGGCGCAGGATCCACAGAAGCCGGATTTATCCGGAGTATATCAGATTGCATTGTTTGGCGTTGATGCAAGGGACGGAAGTCTTGGAAAAGGTAACCGCAGCGACACGATCATGATCTGTTCCGTTGATGCGGATACCCATGAGGTAAAGCTGATTTCCATTTATCGTGATACGTATCTGAATCTTGGAAATGACAGTTATAATAAATGTAATGCAGCCTATGCCAAGGGTGGTCCGACACAGGCAATCAGCATGATTAATATGAATACAGATCTATATGTTACCGATTATGTGACGGTTGGCTTTGAGGGACTGATTAAGGCTGTGGAT